>NZ_CP089980.1:0-237500 GCF_021389955.1 Fulvivirga maritima | reverse complement strand
GGCATAAAGTATACTACCGAAGCTTTGGCAGAATTTATTCTGGGTAGGGGAGCATTCTATCAGCGGCGAAGGTGTGGCGTAAGCCATGTTGGAGCGGATAGAAAAGCAAATGTAGGCATAAGTAACGATAAGGCGGGTGAGAAACCCGCCCACCGATAGACTAAGGATTCCTGATCAACGCTAATCGGATCAGGGTTAGTCGGGACCTAAGGCGAACCCGAAAGGGGTAGTCGATGGACAATGGGTTAATATTCCCATACTACCGTTAACAGTGATGGGGTGACGGAGTAGTGAAAGGCTCGCGTACTGACGGAATAGTACGTTAAAGGGTGTAGGTAATGACGATATAGGCAAATCCGTATTGTTAGCTGAACCTGATAGTACCACAATCCTTCGGGAGCGTGGATAGTGGCCCTAATCAGACTTCCAAGAAAAACCTCTAAACTTATGTTAATGGTACCCGTACCGCAAACCGACACAGGTAGTCAAGGAGAGAATCCTGAGGTGCTCGAGTGATTCGTGGCTAAGGAACTAGGCAAAATGGCCCTGTAACTTCGGGAGAAGGGGCGCCTCCTCTGTTTCGGCAGAGAGGCCGCAGTGAAAAGATCCAGGCGACTGTTTAGCAAAAACACATGGCTATGCGAAATCGAAAGATGATGTATATGGCCTGACACCTGCCCGGTGCTGGAAGGTTAAGGGGGGATGTTATTCGCAAGAAGAAGCATTGAACTGAAGCCCCAGTAAACGGCGGCCGTAACTATAACGGTCCTAAGGTAGCGAAATTCCTTGTCGGGTAAGTTCCGACCTGCACGAATGGTGCAACGATCTGGATACTGTCTCGGCCACGAGCTCGGTGAAATTGTAGTAGCGGTGAAGATGCCGCTTACCCGCAACGGGACGGAAAGACCCCATGAACCTTTACTATAGCTTAACATTGACATTGTGTAAATGATGTGTAGGATAGGTGGGAGACTATGAAGTGGTGTCGCCAGGCATTGCGGAGTCGTTGTTGAAATACCACCCTTTATTTACGTGATGCCTAATCTGTATACAGAGACAGTGTTTGGTGGGTAGTTTGACTGGGGTGGTCGCCTCCAAAAGAGTAACGGAGGCTTTCAAAGGTTCCCTCAGCACGCTTGGTAACCGTGCGCAGAGCGCAATAGCATAAGGGAGCTTGACTGTGAGACCAACAAGTCGATCAGGGTCGAAAGACGGATATAGTGATCCGGTGGTTCCGTATGGAAGGGCCATCGCTCAAAGGATAAAAGGTACTCTGGGGATAACAGGCTGATCTCCCCCAAGAGCTCACATCGACGGGGAGGTTTGGCACCTCGATGTCGGCTCGTCACATCCTGGGGCTGGAGAAGGTCCCAAGGGTTGGGCTGTTCGCCCATTAAAGTGGCACGCGAGCTGGGTTCAGAACGTCGTGAGACAGTTCGGTCCCTATCTGTTGTGGGCGTAAGAAATTTGCGAGGATCTGTCCTTAGTACGAGAGGACCGGGATGGACTAACCTCTGGTGTACCGGTTGTGGTGTCAGCTGCACTGCCGGGTAGCTATGTTGGGAAGGGATAAGCGCTGAAAGCATCTAAGCGCGAAACCCACCTCAAGATGAGATTTCTTTATAAGGGACGTTATAGACGATAACGTTGATAGGCTGCAGGTGTAAAGTCAGAAATGACATAGCTGAGCAGTACTAATTACCCGTAAGCTTTCTCTAGGGCCATAGGCCTTTACCGAGAAAAAGTTGTAGTTCATAATTCTTTCATAATATATATGTCAAAAAGTATTTAAGACTTTATGGTGACTCTAGCGTAGGTGTCCACCTCTTCCCATTCCGAACAGAGAAGTTAAGCCCTACAGCGCCAATGGTACTGCAATAACATGTGGGAGAGTAGGTCGTTGCCAGACTTTATCAAAACCCTTAACTCATTCAGTTAAGGGTTTTTTTGTTTTATAGAGTTTTTTTACTTCGTGTCAGTGTTTTTAGTTTAATTTGTATGAAAACCAACAAAATACGTGAAGCGAATAGCTCTAATCATAACCATCCTTTGTGCAATAGCTGTCAGTGGCTATTTATATTTTCAAAAATCATTCTTTTCTGAGAAAATAGACCTTTGGGATCGTGTACCTTCTAATACAATAATGGTATATGAATCTAAAAATTTAGTGGAGAGGTGGAATCATTTCCTTGAAACTCCTATTTGGAAATCTCTATCTGAAGCTGAGGATTTTGCTAAGATTAAAACCAACCTTGAATTATTAGATAGTATTGGCGGAAGTGAAGGGCGTATTGATAAGCTTATTAAGGCGAGTAATACACTTATTTCTATGCAGGTTACAGGTAAAAATACCTTTGATTTCACTTATTATCTCGATTTGTCATCAGTTGAAAGTCAGAATATAGCTACTGGTATTTTAGATGGGTTCAAAGAAAAGAGCTCTATTGAAAAAAGAATGTATCAAGGCTATGAATTGACTGAAATCACTTCAGATGGTAGGACATTTACCTATTTAATCGATAGAAACGTGTTTATTGGTAGCTTTACCCCGTTTTTAGTTGAAGATGTGGTGCGTTTAATGGATGGAGATGGTGCAGAGAAATTTATAGATGTAAATAATGAAATCTTCCAAATGCCTAAATTGGCTAAGGATGATGGTAATTTGTATTTAAACATTAATAACTTCTCCCAGTTTATAGGAGCATTCCAGATGTCAGATTTAAGAAAGGGCAGTAGGAAGGTGTCAAAATTTGGGAAATCAATATTTTTAGATCTATCTGTTAATGAAGATAAGGTTTTATTTAATGGATTTACGACTACAGAGGAAGGTGATTTTTTAAATACGTTTAAAGATCAGGAGCCATCATCATCAAGTCTTAAGTACTTTGTTCCCAACCTAACAGCCACTTTGTTTAGGTACAGTTTTTCAGATGCTTTGAGTTGGCAAAAGAAGGTGAAGGAGTACTGGACTAAATATTCACCTGATTACTTAAAAGAGAGAGCTCAGTTTGAAAAGGCTAATGAGTTCAAATTTGATGAATTATATGCATGGTTAGGGAAGGAGGTGGCTCTGGCTAGTGTAGAGACTTTTGGGACGTCTAAAGAAACTAAACTGGTTTATGCCAGTGCTAATGATATCAATCAAGCTCTGAATCAATTAAACACGTTCTCAGAGAGTCTGGCAAAGGTGGAAGGTGATTCGGTGTATGTTGAAAAGTTTTCTTCTCAAGACATTAGAGAGCTTAAAGTAGAGAGCTTTCCTAAATATGCTTTTGGCCCATTATTTTCAGGTTTTGATGAATGCTATTACACTGTCCTAAGTGATTATATTGTTTTTGGAAATAGTATACAAGCCTTGAAACAGTTGATTACAGATATTGAAGGTGAAAATACCTGGGGGAGATCTGTAGCCTTCAATAAGTTTTTAGATAGTAATTTAGAAGAGGCCAACGTAAACCTCATTTTTAATACTCAAAGTCTATGGAGTGGACTGTTGGCCGATTTAGATCCATCCTGGAGGGAATATGCCCAGAAGTATGGTGCTATTTTTAAAGGCTTTCGGTTAGGGTCATTACAGTTTAGTAGATTAGATGATAGCTTTTACACCAGTTTGGCACTTGCATTTGAGAAGCAGCAGTACATTGTTAAAAATCAATATTTTAAACCTCTGGTTAGTTATGAAAGCAATATCCCTCTTATTACTAAGCCATTTGTAGTTAAAAATCATGTTGATAATTCGTTAGAGACTTTTGTTCAGGATTCTGCTTATAACATTTCATTGATATCATCAGAAGGCGAATTACTATGGATAGATTCTATAGGTCAGCCTATTATATCGGATGTAGAGCAAGTGGACTTTTATAAAAATGGTAAACTTCAATATTTCTTTGCTACACCAGAGAGAATGCATATTATAGATCGATTAGGAAATTACATTGATGGGTATCCTGTAAAGGTAGAAGCGGATAGGATTCAGTTTGCATCTGTGGTTGATTATGATAAGTCTAAGCGCTATCGATTCTTAATAGGAACGGAGCGGGGCAATCTTTATTTATATAACAAGGAAGGTGTAGCCCTTGAAGGCTGGACACCAAGAGAGACGACAGGAAAGCTGGCTACAGCCCCTTTTCATGTTAGGGTAAGAGGCCGTGATTGTATTGTAGCCATACAGCAAGATGGTAACGTGAATGTGATGAATAGAAGAGGGGAAATGATGAAAGGGTTTCCTTTAAAACTGGGAGTTAGGTTTGATACGAAGCCATTTTTACAATATGGATCGGATTTTTCTAAAACTGTACTCACATTGCTTTCCAGAGAAGGAAAGCTCATTCAAATGAATTTGGAAGGTAAAGTGCTTAAATCTGATCAATTGTATCAACCTACTAAGCAAACTTCTTTTCAGCTAGTGCAAGATGCATTGAGCAAGACATATTTAATAGTAAGGCAGGATTTAGGTAGAGTGGTGCTTTTGAATACTAAAGGTGAAGAAATTCTGTCAAAAGATTATTTAAGTTCTGGAGAGCTTAAAGTTCAATTCTACAATTTCAGCCCAGATAATAAAATTTATGCAATTACCGATCAACAGCAAGGGTTTACATATATCTATGATCAGAATGGCGAGTTAGTAAATGCTCAGCCTTTAGATAGTGAGTTTGAAATAGCTACGCTGTTTTTCGAAAATAATAATAAGTACCAAGTTTATAGTATTTCTGGCAAATCATTTATAATAACCGAGTTTTAACTTCTAATATTCATGAGAAGGTTTTTGATTTTTTTAAGTCTTATTTTAGTTTCTATCTATTCTGTAGCACAGGATGATTCTGAGGCCGAAGATCCACTAGAGTATAGTTTATCTACCCCTTATAACACTATTTACACTCATCTAAGCTTTTTGCAGGACGACAACTACCACCCGGAAGTGGCTGCTAAGACTTTTAACTCTGAGCAAGTTGATGCTAAAGAAGCTAAAAGTCTGGCCATAAAATTAAAGCAGGTGCTGGATGGTAATGCTATTTTCATCGACTTAGATGAAGTGCCTCATACGGCTAACTATAGAGACAGTTTAACCAATAAGCACAGATATTATCTCACCAAGAAGTATCCGGAATTATATGTGGAAAAGGTGGGTAAGCGCTGGTATTTCTCTAAGAAGGCGGTTAGAAATATTTCAAAATGGCATGATGAAGTATATCCTTTTGGTACCGATAAGCTGTTAGAACTACTGCCTTCTTTTGGAAGTAAAAAAGTATTGGGCCTTTATATCTGGCAGATGATCGGGCTGTTGATACTTATATTTATGGCCTTTGTATTACATAAACTCTTTACTTTTCTCATCGAAAAATTAATACTTCAGCTCTTATTTAAGTTCGGATACAAAAAGTTAGCAGATGAAGTGATTATACCGGTGGCTAGGCCTATCAGTTTTCTGGTAATATTTCCTTTGCTCATTTTATTTGTGCCGGTACTACAGCTGCCTATTACTATGAGCAAATATGTGATACTGGCACTCAGAGCTATTTGGCCTATTTTTGCTATAGTGTTTTTGTATAAGATGGTTGACATCATATGCATTTACCTGGCTAAGCTGGCAGACAAAACGGAGAGTACTCTGGATGATCAGCTGGTACCTCTTTTAAGGAAGGTGCTTAAGACCTTTGTAGTGATAGTAGGCGGGCTTTTTATATTAGATAATCTGGAGTTTGATATTACAGGACTAATAGCAGGGTTATCCATAGGAGGTTTGGCTTTTGCTTTGGCTGCACAAGATACCATTAAAAACTTTTTCGGTTCCTTATTAATTTTTGTAGACAGGCCGTTTCAGGTTGGTGACTGGATTACCTCAGGTAATGTAGATGGTACTGTTGAAGAAGTAGGTTTTAGATCTACCAGAATCAGAACTTTCAGAAATTCTGTGATGTATATTCCGAATGGTATCATTACTAATCAGATGATTGATAACCATGGTCTGCGGGTTTACAGAAGATTTAATACTAATATTGCTCTTACTTATGATACACCTCCCGAGCTTATAGAAGTGTTTGTAGAAGGGTTAAAAGAGGTAGTGAAGAAACACCCCGAAACCCGAAAGGATTACTTTGAAATTCATTTTAATGATATGGCTGATTCTTCACTCAATATCATGTTCTATATCTTTTTTAAAGTACCAAGCTGGTCTGATGAACTTAGAGCCAGACATGAGGTTTTATTAGAAGTTGTAAAACTGGCAGAAGCATTAGGCGTGAATTTCGCATTTCCTACACAGACTTTGCATGTGGAGACTTTTCCTGAGAAAAAAGGTAATTCGCCTGAGTATGTAAAGGCATCCTCCGAGCTTAAAAACAAACTGGAGGATTACCTGAAGAAGAATAAAAATTAATTTGCTAGAGTGCTAAAAACTCTTCAATGGCATTATATATCTTATCTAGTTCGGCATCAGTAATGATGTATGGAGGGATAAGATATATAAGATTGCCTAAGGGACGTAATAGTATGTTATTTTTAAGGAAAAAAGGATATAACTGATTCCGCATCTCACTAAAATAAGAGCTGTCTTTTTCTGTGTAAAACTCTAAAGCTAAGATGGTTCCTTTGTATCGGATATCTTTGATCCTTGAATGCCCTTTTAACTTAGCATGAAATTCCTGATGCTTTTGTTCTATTCTGCTAATGTTAGACTGGCAGTCAGCAGCGTTTAGTATGTTGAAACTAGCTACTGCCGCAGCACAGGCAATAGGATTGGCTGTGAATGAATGGCCATGTAAAAATGTTTTATGGAGATCAGGCGAGTTGAAAGCCTCAATTACCTCTGCTGTACATGAGGTTACGCCTAAGGCCATAGCGCCGCCTGTAAGGCCTTTAGAAAGGCAAAAGATGTCTGGGTTACTATCGATATGATCGCAGGCGAAAAGCTTTCCAGTTCTGCCGAAACCTGTCATTACTTCATCGGCTATGCAAAGTATGTTATGACTTTGGGCATAGTTAATCAGCTTGTCTAAAAACTGTTCACTATACATACGCATGCCAGAAGCTCCCTGCACTATTGGCTCAAAAATAAAAGAGGCCACTTCATTAGTGCTGATAATGTTTTTGAAATGCTCGAACACTTCATATTCATTTTCAGGAGTTGGGAAATCAATAAATTCAACTTCAAATAGATGCTCGTTGAAAGGTTTGGTGAAGTCCCCTCTTTCTCCAACCGACATAGCACCAAAAGTGTCTCCATGATAAGCACCATCTATGGCTATTACTTTTTTTTCTAACATCGCCTTTGTTAAACCAATATTGAAACGACATTTTTAGCGCCACTTCTACTGCAGTACTACCATTGTCAGAGTAGAATATTTTATCCTGATTTTCCGGTAGAATGGATAATAGATTTTCAGCCAATGTAATGGCTGGCTTATGACTGAAGCCTGCAAAAATAACGTGCTCAAGTGAGGCGGCCTGTTCTGCAATAGCTTTAGCTATAACGGGGTGAGAGTGTCCGTGTAGGTTAACCCACCATGATGATACGGCATCAAGAATTTTCCTGCCATCTTCAGTAATCAAATAGGCACCTTCTGCAGATTTTATATATAAAGGATCATCTACACCTAATAGAGGGGTAAAAGGATGCCAAATACTTTGCTTGTCTCTTTCAATCCAATTCATTCCAATTATTCTTTAGCTGCTCAGCATATTTTGTGATAACAGCGGTGTCAATTTTTTCTTCTTCAGCAATATGTAATAGGCATGGAGCGGGGCAGTGCTTTAGTATTACTTCTTTAGTAGATTTAATATCCGGACCATTAAAAATTATTCCTTTGAAAGGGTATCCTCTTTGCTTAATAGCTTCTAGAGATAATAAAGTATGATTGATGCTACCTAAATACACATTACAGATGAGAATTAACTCTGCGTTGAAATGCGGAATGAGATCAATCATAAACTCCGTGTGGTTCAAGGGTACCATCAGGCCGCCTGCTCCTTCAATAATAAGATCGTTTTTAGTATTGGGCGCCTGAATCTGATCGATTTTTAGTTCTACATTTTCCAGCTCTGCTGCATAGTGTGGTGAAGCTGGCGTTTTTAAGTAAACGGCTTCAGGATGAATAATTTGATCAGTACCAAGCCACTGCCTGATGGAGTTGCTATCTGTGGGGTCTCCTGCTTGTACAGGTTTCCAATAATCTGCGCCTAACGCTTTGGTAATTATAGCCGAAGCCAGCGTTTTCCCACTATCTGTTCCTATTGCTGATATAAAGTAGTTCATGATAAAGCCGCTAAGCTATCAATCAAATGGCAAATTTCATCATGAGAGTTAAATGAATGCAGACATACGCGCAACCTCTCCGTTCCTTTTTTTACGGTAGGTGCTAAAATGGCCCTAACATCTAATCCCTTATTTTGAAGTGATATGGCTGCTTGTCTCGCATTTTCGTTACCTGGAATAATTATACCTTGGACAGCGTGGTTGCTGGGGGTGAGCTTAAATTTTCCATTGAGTTTATTAATGCACTTTTTGAAATATTGAATGTTATCGGCAAGAGATTTTTGCAAATGAGTATGCTCCAATAAAAATTCAAAAGCCGCTTCAATAGACGCCACCTGATGCGGTGCAGGAGCAGTAGTGTAAATAAAAGGCCGGGCAAAATTGATCAGGTAGTTAATTAGCGTGGCTGACCCTGCTACTGCGGCCCCGTGTATTCCCATGCCTTTACCGAAAGTATATATTCTTGCGAAAATGTTATTTTGAACCTCCAAAGCGCCACTTAACCCATTGCCTGTTGCTCCCATTACGCCAGTGCTGTGTGCTTCATCTAGTATTATTTCAGCCTCATATTCTTGCGCAAGTTCAATGAGCTCAGGCAAAAGGCATTGATCTCCATCCATGGAGTAAATGGCCTCGGCTACAATGAAAATTTGACCGCTGGCTTTACCTAGCTTTTTTCTTAGATCGTCAAGATTATTATGTCTGAAGCTGTAACGATTAGCCAAGCTGAGGCGTGCTCCATCTTTTATGCATGCGTGCGACATTTCATCATAAAGAATGGTATCGCCTTTTTGAGGAATGGAGGATAGAACGGCTAAATTGGTATTATAGC
This sequence comes from Fulvivirga maritima, assembly GCF_021389955.1. Lineage (NCBI taxonomy): Bacteria > Pseudomonadati > Bacteroidota > Cytophagia > Cytophagales > Fulvivirgaceae > Fulvivirga > Fulvivirga maritima. The sequence goes on along the minus strand of NZ_CP089980.1, from coordinate 228,417 downwards.
CAGAGTTGAAAATAAGGACCTTTTCTGATTGAAAAATTTCAGATAGTTTATGCTCTACATATTCGATATAGTCATAATTACCGGCCAAAAGTCTGGAGCCTGTAGCTCCATTTTTCTTTAAACTATCAGTTTTGGTTTTGATAAGCTGATATAACTCTTCTGATCTGGCAAGTCCCAAGTAGTCATTAGAGCTAAAGTCTATTAGCTTATCTGTAGTAACCAGGCTTCTGAGCGAGTTTTGCTCTTGCCTGGCTATCAGTTTTTGGTTTAATTGCTCCTCAAGTTTCATGTTCACATTCAGCAGATGCTGGGCCGCATTAAAATTCTTTTCTGATTAAACAGACAAAGATATAGGATAATGCTATGTGAGTAGAAATTAGGAGAAGGACTTCTTATTTTTTATTTCTCATTTTATCCATTTGATCCCACATTTCCTGCGGCACCGCTTCCAGGTTATTAAATTCACCGGCACCATTGAGCCATTCTCCGCCATCTATAGTGATCACTTCTCCATTAACATAAGCAGAATATTCGCTCATCAGGTAAGCCGCCAGGTTAGCTAATTCCTGATGTTCTCCAAATCGTTTTAATGGAATCCGTTTCAATGGATCTATTTTTTCAGCTAAGTCTCCGGGAAATAATCTTTTCCATGCGCCTTCAGTAGGGAAGGGGCCGGGAGCAATAGCATTTGATCTAATATTGTATTTAGCCCATTCGGCCGCTAAGGATCGGGTTAAGGCCAATACTCCGGCTTTGGCGCAGGCAGATGGTACTACATAGCCAGATCCTGTCCAGGCATAAGTGGTAACTATGTTTAGAAAGGTGCCAGGTTGATTTTTATTAATCCAGTTCTTGCCAGCTGCGAGGGTGAAGTTATAAGTTCCTTTTAAAACAATGTCTACTACTATATCAAAAGCACGGTTGGAGAGTCTTTCTGTAGGGCTGATGAAGTTACCCGCTGCATTGTTTAAAATACCGTGTATCTGCCCGAATTGATCTTCTGCGGCTTGTATTACTGCTTCAATTTCTTCGTATTGGCGTACATCGCAGGAGATGGGAAGAACTTTGCCACCGGTTTCTTCTTCTAATTCCTGGGCGGTTTTGTCTAGTACGTCTTGTTTTCGGCTGGTAATAACCAGGTTAGCCCCCAGTTCTAAAAAGTATTTACCCATAGATCTGCCCAGGCCAGTACCGCCGCCGGTAATTATAATTGTTTTGTCTTTTAAAGAGTCAGGTTTAAGCATTCCAGTCATAGCGTTTTTTTATTTGGTTTGATATTAAAGTTATCAAAAAGATTGATGAAGGATGCTCGGTAGGAGGGAAATATGCTTAAGTCTGTTTATGCCTAGTGCTAAAATAAAAAAGCACCTCAAATATTTAAGGTGCTTTTCTAAAACTTTATCTTTTCTTTATCCTCTGCGTCGCTCTAGTAAGATCATCATCATAAGGCCTAGCATTATTTTTTCTGAGTCTTCAGGTTTTACCATGCCTATTTTTGTTAACTCAAATTTTCTTCCGAAGAAAGATGCTTTTTTCTTCAACCTTATAATAGGCTGCCCTTCCTTATCAGTAACTATGTATGATGGGTTAAACATGTAGCCGGTAAAAATCCCTACAACGGGCACTTCACTCATCAAAGAGTCAAATACCTTAACCCATCCGTTTTCTTCATTAATAGAAAATTGAGGTTGTTCTTCTTTATTGATAATTTCATAGCGGGCTTTCCAGATTGATCTCCATCCTTTTCGCACTATTTTACCAAATTCATTTCCTTGGCTATCTTTAAAAGCGTAAGCGGCAGAGAAATCAAGCCACCTGTCTGCTTTTATGCTGTAGTTTACTTTAGATCTGCTTTCATCTTCGTAAATCTGGATATCTTCTTTTAGCTTAAACATTTTTTGCCTCACATAGGCAAAAGTTTGTTCATTGGCATCTTTAGCCACAAAGTCATTGGCTAAAGTAGAGACCCTAAATTTAAAATTGACTGGGTATGATATGTTTTGCATCGTAAATACGGGTTGATGTCAATAATTGACTTATTTGTTTAATATTTTGTATGTATTAAGTTTTTCTATGGTTTATATACCCCTTCGATGAATGAAAGTCACCTGTTTAGTCTGGTTTTATTTAACGCAAGGCTGCCTGTGTGGGGGCAGCCTTGCAGCTCCGCCATTATGCTCGTTCAGGAAAACATATAAGGAAGAGCGATTAGAGTATCTTTGATTAGATAGTGAATAGGAATGAAGCAACAATCATCCAACATCCTACTATTATACCTAATACGCCTAATTTACCTTGTTTAGGGGCTATTTTTTCACGTAAGTTGGCTGCTTTTTCTTTTGCAGCAGGGTTGCTACCTAAGAATAATTTGTTCATAAGCGCGAAGCCTAACATAAAACCTAAACCTGCTTCTACTACGCTACCAGCTAATAGGGTGATCCACCATACAGGAGCTGTGGTGAGCCAGCCAAGATTTAATATAGCCGAGATGATTCCCCATACTCCCCAGAAGCAGAATACCAGGCCTATCCATCCTTGGTAAGGTTCAACTTTAGCTAATAATTCTTTTGCGTTCGGTTTTTTAGCAAGAATTAATGAAGGTACTGCAATGATGCTAAGTAAAATTAATGTGATTCCGTAAATCATAGTTTTTAATATTTTTTGTGGATTACTATGATGCAAAGGTGGGGATAGAGTGGTACGTGGGGTAGACCATAAATAGTGAATTAATCTACCCCATATTCAGGGATGGCGTATTAGTCTACCAGTCCATTTTCAAGGGCATAGCGGGTTAAACCTGCCAGATTTCTTACCTGTAGCTTAGAAATAAGGCTTTTTCGGTAGCTTTCTATAGTGTGCTTACTAAGAAATAAGGTGTCAGCTATTTCCTGAGTGGTATACTCTTTTGCTATCAGTTTTATTACTTCTTTTTCTCTTTCGGTAAGTATTATCTCAGGAGCATTCTTAGCTTCAAACATGGCTTTCATCATCGCCTCTTTTATGCGCTCTGAGAAATAGTTACTGCCTTTGAGTATTGTTCTTATAGCGGTAAGTAGTTCATGCTTTTCAGAATTTTTAGAGATGTAGCCATTCACTTTAGAGTCAGTGAGCGTCTTTATTTTTTGAGCATCTTCCAGCATACTTACTACTAGTGTTTTTATATGTGGAAACTCATCTTTAATAAGGCCATTTAAGGCTACTCCATTCATATCGGGCATATTAATGTCAGTAATAACCAGATCGATGTCTGAGTTATGACTTCTTAGGAAGTTGATCACTTGCTGTCCGTCAGAGGCAGTAAGCTTTATCTGTATGTCTGCTTCGTTAGCTAAAATACTTTTAAGGCCATCTGTAAACATGGCATGATCATCTGCAATTATTACCGTATACATCTTTTCCATTTTTTAAGCTTTTGGGATACTTATACTAATCACTGTTCCTCTATTTTCTGCACTATCTATAGCCATGGTTCCACTGAAGGTTTCTACCCGGTGTTCCATATTTTTTAAACCAATACCTTTACCTGTTTTGTTGATATCGAAACCTACTCCATTGTCTTCATAAAGTAATTCAATAGTGCCTTCATCTACCAGTAAGCTGAGCTGTAAATTAATAACAGTGGCTTTAGCATGTTTAAAGGCATTAGTAACCAGTTCTTTGATCAGGTTAAAGAGCATTACCTGTAGTTTTTGATCTAACTGATCAATTTCTGATTCAGGATAAACATTGAAATGTAGTTGTGTCTCTTGCGTGTTTGATAAGTTAGTGATGTAAGCAGATACCAGCTGGGTAAAGGCCTGATCTTTGAAAACTTTGGGTATAAGGCTATGAGATATTTCTCTTACTTGCTCATAAGTGGTGTCCAGCTGTTGCATCAGCTGTTTTATATATGCATCCTGGTGAGTAATGTTATTCATTTGTAATTTTATACCTGCCAGGTTGCCTCCAATACTGTCATGCAGCTCACGAGCTATTCTGCTGCGCTCTTCATTTTGGGCTGCTATAGAGGTTTTGGCAAGTTGTAATTCTTGAGATTGTAATAAGGATTGAACCTCTTGCTTGTTAAGTTCTTCTTGCTGCTTGTTAAGCAAACTTTGGGCTTGTAGCTTTTGGTAGTATACCACAAGTAGAAGGATAATGGGAGCCAGAATTACGAAGAAACCGATTAGAATTGCATTTTTTATGGTTTTTTGCCTGCTTATTTCAGCTTCTTTTTTGATTTGCTCCTTCTGTAAATTATCAATTTTGCGTTCTTTTTGCAGGGTCTCATACTTTAGCTCTATGTCTCTTAACTGCAGTTGATTTTGCTTATTTGATATCATTCTGGTAATGGAAGCATCCTGAGTCATAAGACTAAAAGCATTTTTATAATCTTCTTTGGTAACATAAAGGTCAACTAAAGCTCTTATTACTCGTCGCTGTAACATGAGTCTATTCCATGAAACAGAGTTAATGTAGGCCATGCTTAACGCGGCTTCGGCTATAGTATAATCTTTTTGCTCGCTGTAAATTTTACCTTCATGAAGAATGGATTTAATGTATAAATCATAAAATCCATTTTCCAGAGCCTGATCTTTCACTTTTAAGAAAACCGATAAAGCCTCTTCTTTAGCTCCATTTATGGATTGAATAATACCCAGGTGAACTTGTGCGTGCAATTTTAGTTTAGGGTAATTATCAATCTTTTCTTCATGGAGTACCTGATTATAAGTGACTATGGCAGAATCCAGGTTACTTTTACTGAAGTAATAATCTGCCTTAGTAAGCATAATGGACAAAGTAAGGCTGAGTTCGTCCCGATTGGTACTCAGTTTTTGAATGATTTCATTGGCTTTAGTATGCTCTCTTTTGGCCAGGTAGGTTCTAGCGAGGCCCAATTGCAGAAATTTCTGCATGGTGTTATCTTCTTCTACAGGTAGCTCTATTCCTTTTATGAAAGTGGCGATGGCATCATCTAAAAGGCCAATTTCACGTTTTCCTACTCCTTCATAAAAATAGGCTCTTTGTTCGTAATAAATAACATTGGCTTCTTCAGGGCTAAGGGTGCTAATGATCTGGTGCATCTCACGGCCATAGTGAATGACAGAGTCTACCAAATCTGTACGCATAAATATAATGCCTATGGTATCCATGTAAGCCAATTTCTCCATAGGTAGCCGTGCCTGATGCAGCGCCTGATATAGAGAATAATCTACTTCATTAGGTAATCTGCCGAAAGCTTTAAAGTGAGAGTACTGATCCTGCTCTTGGTCTTGGCTATTTGCTTGAAAGGTGAAAAAAAGAAGAAGTATAAAAAAAAACCTAATTGCCGGCATGCTTAGTAAAATTTCCAGCACAAAAATATTACTTATTTTTTAAACTAATTGCTAAATCTATTAAATCACGAATCTAATAGCTTAATTATAAGTAGGTAATGGAGCTTCATTGCTTCGTTTTGAATCTAATTACATAGTTTTGGGCCTCACTTACCGGCTAATAGATCTTAAATTTTTTATAAAATTTAATGTGAAGCAGGCTAAATTAAGTGTAACAATAAGCTAGCAATTAAAAATTGGGAAGGATGGAATCAATATTTCAAGTGAATTTATCAGGACTGCTCAAAGTGCTTTCTGATAACCTATACTCTCATAAAGAAGTTTTTATACGAGAACTGCTACAAAATGCAGTAGACGCCATTAGTGCGAGGAAAAAGGAAGATACTTTTAATGAATTTATAGAGGTAGAACTGTTTCATAGAGATGATGAGCAGGTGCTAAAAGTAAAGGATAATGGTATTGGCCTTACTCAAGAGGAGGTTACAGAATTCTTATCAAGGATAGGTTCAAGCTCCAAAAGTCAAGATGCTTTACGCAGAAGGTCAGAAGATTTTATAGGGCAGTTTGGTATTGGTTTGCTATCCTGTTTTATGGTTACCGATGAGATTAATGTAATTACTAAATCTTTAAAGGCGGAAGAAGTAGTTGTTTGGAATGGCCGTGTAGATGGAACGTACAGCACTGAAGTAAGTCCGGCCTCTCAGGAAGTGGGTACTACTGTAACTTTGAAAATTAAGGAAGAGCTAAAAATGCATCCTGAGCAGTTGGTAGGTTTATTGAAGCTATATGGTGAGTTTTTAGGAATTCCTATAGAGGTTTTTATTGATGGAGAGAAGAGAGAAACGATTATTAACTATTTCCCGTGGAGCAATGGCCGAGCACAGGGTGATACAATTTTGAATTTTGGAAGAGAAGTGTTTAATGAAAACTTTTCTAATTACATCCCTTTAACTGATTCCACAGGCAAAACGAGAGGTATCGGCTATGTTTTTCCGAGGCCTACAGGTGTGGCCACAGCTCAGCATAATCATGTATATATAAAAAATATGCTCATTTCTACAGATAATAAAGATCTGCTACCAGAATGGGCCTTTTTTGTGAAAGCAGTGGTTAATTCTTCTAACCTGGCACCTACGGCATCAAGAGAAGACTTGTATAAAGACAAAGCTTTTTATGAGGTACAAGAAGAGTTAGGAGCTTCAATTATAGAATATTTAATAGGCCTTAGTCAAACCTCTCCTAAGTCGCTGGAAAATATTATTTCTATTCATAATCAGGCGCTAAAGAGCACTGCGCTTAATAATGTTGATTTCTTTAATTTCATAGCCAACTGGTTTATCTTCCCTACCTCAGAAGGGCCGCTTAGCTTAGAGCAGATAAAGAAAAGAGGAAAAACAATTACCTATGTGCCTGATATAGATGATTTCAGACAGATAGTGCCTATTGCACGGGCTCAAAATAGGTTAATAATTAATGCCGGCTATATTTATGATGCCGATATTTTACTTCTAGCCAGTAGGCAAGATAGTGATCATGTTTATCAAAGAATTGATACAGAGCATTTTGGCAATATTTTAATGCCTCTGGATATTGAGGTATATGATCAAACTCAGGAGAGGCTCATGCGCCTTCAGGATTACCTGCTTAATTACGATTGCGAGCTTGAAATAAAACAGTTTGAACCGGATAATATACCAGCCATTTATAACCTCTCTAATAAAAAACTGATGGATAGAGATGTGGGTAGAATACAAGAAGAAAGTAATGATCTCTGGGCAGGTATAACAGGGGCTGTTTATGAACCATCAGCTTCATTTAACTCTAAATTGTATCTGAATTATAATAACCCTATAGTAAAAAAACTTTTAGAAAAGGCTCATGAAGGCATGGAGGAGGCGCTTATTCAGTCTCTTTATTTTAATGCTATGCTTATGGGGCATTACCCTCTAAACCAGGAGGAGCTGGAAGGAATGAATAAAAACCTGATGTATATTTTAAATAAAACCTATTAATATGGCAGCGTATAATAATTTAGATACTGTTGAAGATGTTTATAATGCTGTTAATTATCTAAAAGGAGCTAAAACCACTCTTGATAATAAAGATTTGGCTTTTAAATGTATACGCAAAGCTATGTTCTTTAAAGATCTGGACTTGGAGTTCGAGGCCCGATATGAGTTTTTGCAGCAATGTTGTTTTCTTAATTATCAAGAGGAAATGATAGCTCAATATCCATGGTTTCTGAAGATCTGTGATGAGCACCCCGGTAGGTTTAGATATAGCTCCGTATTATGGGCTTTTAAATGGGTGATTAATTTATTGCCCGGTTTTCATAATATCTCATTAGAAAAGATCAATTCATTACTTAGCGAGTTTGAGCGCCGTTATCGTGATTTTGGGGCTACAGACAGGGTTATCCAATACTGTTTTTTAAAAGTATATTCTTCTTTAGGTAAACATGAAAAGACACTGGAGGCCTATGAGGCTTATAAAAGAGCGCCGGCCAAGTGGGAGCGGTTAATGGATTGCTCTGCGTGTGAGCTGAATAGCATTTTGGATGTATTCATAGATACAAAAGATTATAAAACGGCCATTGAAATGGCTCAACCCATACTTAGCGGAAAGCTTACTTGCGCTGAAGTTCCTATGATTACTTATCCGAAATTGATCATACCTGCTATAGAGCTGGGAGAGGAGGCACTGGCAGAGGACATGCTTTATAAAACACTAAAAGAACTTAATGGAACAACAGAGGAAGTAGAAGTATATTGCCAGCTACTCCCTTATCTATCTATAAAAGGAGACTTTGTAACAGCCAGAAAAATATTTGAAGCTCAGTTTCCTTCTTTGAAGGTGCGTAAGTCAGACTTTATGTTTGTGTACTTTTATATGTACTCAGGAATTGTGTTTAAATGTATGGCTCGTAAAGATAAGCCTACTGTTAAGCTTGCTATAAATGGAGCATTGCCGCTTGATCATTTGCAAACAGAAAATGAAGGTGAATATTACACCGAAAAGCTCCAATTATGGTTTGAGGAAATGGCCTTTCACTACGCCACTTTGTTAGATAACAGAAATGGCAATAATCATTATAATGAATTTGTGGAGGAGAATCTGCTTTGGGTAGAGAAGTATTGTTAATGCTTGTAGGTTGTTGAAATAATAAAAGGCCATTCAAATTATTGAATGGCCTTCTTTTTTGGACTAATTGAGCTTTTTCTAATTACCTCGTCTGCTTCTACTGCTGTTATTTACGCTAGTGCTTCTGGCAGATCGGCTTCTGGAGTTTGAATTATTGCTGGATTTTGAACTGTTATATGTGCTAGATTTTCTAGATCCACTATTATTAGATTCATACTTTTTAGCATCATAATTTCTTCTACTTCTGCTGTTAGATTCATATTTGTCAGCATCATAATATCTTCTGTTTCTTGCTGGCTGGCTTCTACTGTTAGAAACAGTGCTTCTACGAGTAGAGACAGGTCTGTTGCTATGGTGGTGAGAAGAATTGTTTTTATAAACAACTGTAGTTTTAGGTTGCACATAAACTACACGGCGAGGTGCAGGGTTTACATACACTACATGGTTATGTCCATGGTGATGATGATCATGACAAGCAGAATAATGGCTGTTATAATAATTACTATAATAACCACAGTAACTGCCACAGATATGATCATGTAAAGGGTAGTAATCTACATATTCTCTACGAACGACATGTCCGAAATTGTCTACTCTTAGTTCTATGAAATAATTGCTTTGCTGAAGTACTACATCAAAGAAAAGTTGGCCATGAAGGTAATGTCTTTTCGTATGTACCCATTCATAGCCATGGTAGTTATCATATACTACATGAGAAACCACTGTAGGTACTCCCCAACTATGTTGTACTCCAAAAGATGCTATAAAACGTTGGGCCTGGCTACTATGCAATGAAACCCCTGTCATCAACACAGCTATAAGTAATAATTTCTTCATGGCATTTTTTGTTTGATTTACTGTTAATTAAACAATCATAATGCCAAGTTTTAATTTATTCTTTTAAGTGTTTGTTATTCAATTAGTTGTAAAATTTAATCTTAAAGCTTTTCAGCTTGATTACCACTATTAAATCATAATTTTTAAATTACATCTTTGAACTCAAAAGTAAAATTTAGTGTAATTCATTTTAGGCAGTAAGCGGTCATTTAAATGAGAGGGCTTTTAATTGTATTTCATTTCTTTTTTTTAATAAGCTATTCTATAAGTGCACAAGATGTTGATGTTATAGATAGTCTTCGTAGTACTCTTTCAAAAGAGTTGAATGATACTGCTAAGGTTAAAACCTATAACCGGCTGGCGTGGGAGTATCGTAAGTCTTTTCCTGATAGCTCTATCTATTATTGTACTCAGGCCATTAATCTGGTGAAAGTAAATGATTACGATGGACAGTACAATCTGGCTAATACTTATAATTATATGGGGCTAGCTTATGTTTATAAGGGAAACGGCATCAAAGCCTTTGATTATTATACTTTGGCCTCAGAGGAGGCTTTGGCTCATCAAGATTCTACGCAATATGCTCATTCCTTGAATAGTCTTGGGCGCCTTTTTATGACCAGGGGAGATCATGCAAGAGCTTATGATTATTATGTAAAGTCCTTAAATATATTCAAAAGGCATAGTAATGAACGAGGACTCAGCTATGTTTATAAGAGCCTCTCTGAGCTATACCTTCAACAAGAGAATTATGAAAAGGCCCTTGATATGTCATTACGTGCTTTGGCTATCAGGAATGAAACTGGTAGTGCGGCTGGTCGTATTTCTATCTTGCTAGAGTTGGCTTCGATAAATCAGAAAATGGCCAAATATGATACTGCATTTGAATATTATATGCAGGCTCGTCGGGAGGCTTACAAGCTGAATGATAATATCAACCTGGTTAATATAAACTTAGGAATAGCCAGCCTATACTTTAATGAACATACTTATGATAGTGCTCTGGGCTATGCTAATGAAGCGCTGATCCATTTGGGAGAGTCTGGTAATGAAAGTTTAAAAGTGAGGGTAGACCTGCTATTGGGTAAGATTTATTATGAAGAAAATAAATTGGGATCAGCGAAGTCATTACTGGAAAGTTTACTGAATAAAACCAGAGATATTAACCTGGAGTGGGAAATTCAGTATTACTTGTCAGAGATATGTAAAAAGCAGGGAGATGTTAATTGTGCCTTTGATCATTTTCAGCAATATCATCGGTTAAAAGGAAAGCTGAATGATGTAGCTGTTAATAATAAGATTGAACGCATAGAATCCAGGCTGGAGCTAGGCGAAAGGGATGCGGAAAATGAATTGTTAAAATCTCAGCAAATGCGAGATGAAGCCCTTTTGGAAAAGCATCGATATGCCAATGTTATCCTTATAATAGTGATAGGGGCTGCGCTATTTCTTTTGCTGGTATTATGGTATTCTGGTAGAAAGCTTAAGCAGGTGAACGAAAGCCTGCTGTTGAAAAACAATGAAATTAAAACTCATCAGCAACAGATAAAGGAAAAGAATGACCAGATAGAGCTGCAGAATCAGAAGCTGACAGAGCAAAATAAAAACTTGTTGGACCTGAATAATGAAAAGGATACTTTAATGAGCATAGTGGCACATGACCTTAAGTCTCCTTTTAGCAGAATAAAAGGGTTAGCGCAGGTGCTAAGTAAAAGTTCTGTAGAGGCAGAGCAGAGGCATTTGCTAGACCTGCAAAAAGATGTGGCAGAGTCTGGTCTGGAGCTAATCAGCGATCTTTTGGAAATAAATGCTTTTGAAAGAAATGGAGAAAAAGAAGAGCTGACTAAAGTAGATATCAATGCCTTTTTGAAAGAAAAGTATCAGAGTTTTTTATCAGATGCCGAAGCTAAAAAAGTACAGCTAGAGGTGAACGAAGCAAGAGAGGAGCTAATAGTGGAAACAGGTAAGTTGCACCTTTCTCGTATTTTAGATAACCTTATTTCTAATGCTATTAAGTTTTCTAAGCCAGATAGTAAAGTAATACTAGGCGCAGTGAAAGAGGTAGATCACTTTGTAATATCTGTAAAGGATTTTGGTCAGGGTTTTAGTGAGACGGATAAGAAAAATTTATATAAGAAATTCGTAAAACTCAGCGCCAGACCTACTGCAGGAGAGAGTTCTAATGGCTTGGGCTTAGCTATAGTAAAGAACCTGGTGGAGAAGTTAGGAGGATCGATAACACTCATTTCGGAATATAGAAAAGGCAGTGAGTTTATTTTAAAATTCCCCACTGCCTTAAGTACTTCTGATGATGAAACGGCCTTTTATTAAGCTAAAGCCGCTTTCAGGTCAGCAATAAGATCATCAGCATCTTCTATGCCCACGCTAAGCCTGATTAAAGAATCTAATAAACCTATTTTAAGTCTTTCTTCTCTAGGTATGCTGGCATGAGTCATAGTAGCAGGGTGGTTTACCATAGACTCTATTCCTCCCAGAGATTCAGCTAAAGAGAAAAATCTAAAGCTTTCCATTATTCTAAAAGCCTCCGCTTTATTATCGCCTTTTAGGGTGAATGAAATCATCCCGCCAAAGTCTTTCATTTGCTTTTTAGCAATATCATGGTTGGGGTGAGATTCCAGTCCTGGCCAGTAAACATTTTCTACTTTAGGGTGATCTTTTAAGAATTCAGCAACCTTTCTGCCGTTTTCACAGTGGCGATCCATTCTTATGTGCAGTGTTTTTATACCTCTCAGTACCAAAAAGCAATCTTGAGGGCCGGGAGTGGCTCCGCAGCTGTTTTGGATAAACGCCAGGTCAGTTTTTAGTTTTTCATCATTTACTACCAATGCGCCCATTACCACATCTGAGTGTCCACCGAGGTACTTGGTTACGGAGTGCATTACTATATCAGCGCCCATGTCCATAGGATTTTGCAAGTAAGGAGTAGCGAAAGTATTATCTACTGCTAAAAGTAGATCGTGCTTTTTAGCTATCTCAGAAACGGCAGCTATATCGATGATATTCATCATAGGGTTGGTTGGAGTTTCCACCCATATGAGTTTGGTGTTGTCATTAATTAAGTCAGAAACAGCTTCTGCTTTTTCTAGGCTTACAAAGTGAAATTTAATGCCATATTTAGCAAACACTTTAGTGAATAAACGGTAAGTGCCACCGTAGAGATCATTAGCTGCTATTACTTCATCTCCTGGTTGAAGAAGTTTTATAACGGCATCAATGGCTGCCAGACCAGAAGAAAAACATAATCCGTGATTTCCGTTTTCCAGAGCGGCAATGCTTTTTTGAAGGGCATCACGCGTAGGGTTTTGGGTTCTGGAGTACTCATATCCTTTATGGTCTCCTGGTGAGGCCTGAACATAAGTGGAGGTCTGAAAAATAGGCGTCATGATAGCTCCGGTAGAAGGATCGGGCTCTACGCCTGCATGTATAGCTTTAGTTCCAAATTTCATAATCTATTAACGTCTTAGTGATAGATTACAAAGCTAGGATTTTCACTATAGAGAAAAATAATAATTAGCTTTTCTTTAGTAAACTTAAACGCCCAGCTTACTCCAGTAGTCAGCTATGCTTTCTTTCCAATTGGGTTTATTTTGTAAATACAGGATAGTATTCATCAGCATTTTGTCTTCAGAAGAGTGTAGGCCTAGCGTCTCCTGGGTAGATTTAATGATATCGTAAAAAGAGTCTTGGAACTGAGAACCTTCTTCTTCAGCTAAAAGAAGCAATAGTTTTATGATTAACTCTTTGCTGGGCTTTTCTGGAGCTTTAGTCTCTACAGCTGGAGCTGTATTGCTTTCTTCCTCATTTTTAATTGCATCAGGATTTACCAGAGATGATGCTTCTTGCTTTAAAAATGCATCTAGGTCTGATAGTGGATTTTTTCTTTTAGCCATGCTTATAGTTCTTTTATAATTGCCTGAGCAATGTTCAAATATTCTTTTTCAGCCAATATAGTGCTGAAGTTAACATATAAATTCTTTTGTGGTACTGATACATCCAGAATAGTGGCATCAAGGTTACCCATTGCCTCCTGAATTGTTTTGTTTTTAGTCATGCTATGGATCCTATTCGGTAAAACCATGATTTTTAAATTATCGTTCAGGTCTTTAGCCGGAGAGAGATCCGTAATGGTCTGGTAAGTTACCAGCAGGTCGTTTTGGGTAAGACTGGTAGGCACTACCACAGCATCACTTTGCAGACACAGTTTTTTTATGCCTTCGTCAGTAGGTTTTCCGGCGCTGTCTACTATTATATAGTCATAACGGTTCTTGGCCTTGAGCGCTATAATCTCATCAGCAATTTTATCATCTTTAGAGCCGAGTATTTCAAAAATTGAGTTGGCTTTAGCACCAGACTTGTACACCTCCATCTTGCGTAGTGTGCTAAGCGTATAGTTGGTGTCTGTTTCAATAAGAGCTACGCTGTGTCCCAGATTATTGAGCATGGTAGCCAGGTTGATGGCATTGGTTGTTTTACCGGTGCCCCCTTTTCTGCTTACAAATGATATTACCTTAGTCATTGGGCTAAAAATAATTATAGGAGGGATTAAAAACAAATAAGAATTTGCAGTGAAAGGAGTAACGGTTTAGCTTTGATCTCAAAAAAGCTCATGAAAAAGGTTTATTATCTTTCTACTTGTGATACCTGCAAGCGCATCATTAAAGAACTGGAAATAGGTGAAGAGTTTGAATATCAGGATATAAAAACAGATAAAATCACAGCAGAGCAGCTGGAAGAAATGAAAAAACTGGCAGGAAGCTATGAAGCCTTGTTCAGCCGCGTAGCCCGAAAATATAAAGAGCTGGGATTAAAAGAAAAGCAGCTGTCTGAAGAGGATTATAAAAATTATATTTTAGAAGAGTACACTTTCCTCAAAAGGCCTGTTTTTGTGATAGACGGGGAGATCTTTATCGGTAATTCTAAAAAGAATGTGGAGGCTGTGAAGAATAAGCTTTCATAATAAGAGGTTAGATTTATCAATGATGATCCTATGTTGAAGGTTTTAAGGCATGTCTTGTTATTTCTCCTGCTTACTGTTTTTACGCAAATAGGAGGGGTTGTTTATTTAGTCACCGTTTTAATCGCCAGAAAACTTTCATGGAGCGCTATTAAGGCACTCTTGCTGTTTTTTGGTTTCTACATATTAAGTACGCTGATGCTAGTGCCTGCCTTAGCTCCTTTGTTCGGTAGGGTGCCGCTGCCGCTTACAGGAAATCTCAGGCCATTAAACATTACCACTTGTTTGCTCAACAGGCATTATGTTACACCTGATCTCAAAAATGAAATTCTGAGGTTGTCTATAGATATGAAAAAGGAGTTTCCGGATACAAAAACTAATTACCTGGATGCCAACTTTCCTTTTTTTGATGGCTTTCCATTATTGCCCCATTGGAGTCATAATGATGGAAGAAAGATAGATCTGGCTTTTTATTATAGCGATAAATCATCAGGCAGGGCGTCTGATAATGCACCATCTTTTATAGGTTATGGTATTTACGAGGCTCCGAAAAATGGAGAGTCTAACTACCCTGAAATCTGTGCGGAAAAAGGCTTCTTCCAATACGGAGCGCTCACTTACCTGGTGCCTAAGTGGCATGCAGATGATTATAATGTGGACGCCACACGCACCAAAAGATTACTGCAGTTAATGGCCGGAAGTGACAAGGCATCAAAAATATTTATTGAACCTCATTTAAAAGAAAGGTGGCAGTTAACAGGTTACGATAAGGTGCGTTATCATGGCTGCCATGCAGTAAGGCATGATGATCATATCCATTATCAAATAAAGTAAAAGTTAAAATTTAAACTTTACTTTTTTCGCTTTAATAAGAATAAAGATCGCTCCTAAAATCATAATCACTCCCATTATACTCAGTATAATCACAATCCTGCTTTTTTCTATTTGCAGCTGTTTAATACGGTTTTGTTTTTTCAGGACTTCTAGTTCCTTCTCTTTTTGTTGTAGTTCTGTAGCTATTTCTAATTGAGAGCTGTTTTTGCCTTTCTCCTGAGTGTAAATGATCTCTTGGGTTTGATCATAATTAAGCCTGGCTTCATAGGCCTCTTTGTACTTTTCTTGTTGGGCATAAATTTTAGATAGCCCATCATAAGTGACTACTAACACCATATAAGCACTGATAGAGTCGGCTAATTGCTCTGCCTGCTGGTAATAAGTTTTGGCCTTAGGTAGCTGTTGAGTTTCGTAGTATGTGGCGGCGATATTAGAGAGTGCCTGCGCTTGTCCTAAAATATTATCAGACTTGGTTTCTGCTTCATAGGAGCGTTCATAATATTCCAGGGCTTTTTCAAAATCTTTGTTGTAAAAGTAAATATTACCAATATTATTGAGAGGCTCCGGTGTTCTACTGGTAATGCCGAGTTGCTCAGCGAGCTCAATAGATTCGTTAAAATATTGAAGTGCCTTTATCTTCTTACCATCGTCATTATAGGCATTGCCCAGATTGTTTAAGGCACCTATGATCTGTTTTTGGTCATCAAGTTCAGTGAACAGTTCAATGGAGGTAGTGAAATAAGTTAAGGCCATTTCATGATCACCCTTAAGGGAGTAGATAGCCCCTAAATTATTAGTAGTGGAGGCTATGGCTCTTTTATCATTTATTTCTTCACTTAGCTTTAATGAGGTTTTATAGTACTCAAGGGCTCTGTTATAAACTCCCTGATTTTTATAAATAACCCCCAGATTATTGAGTGCAGCGGCTTTACCTTTCTTGTAGTCAATGGAGGAGGCTAAGTCCAGTGCCTGGGAGGCATATTCTAAGGCCGGTTTAGGGTTAAGCTGATGATGCACTACAAAAAGCTTATTGAGAATATCTACCTTTTCTTCGTTAGTCGCTGTTTTTAGTTCTTTTTCTAGGCTATCCAGGTATTGGCCGTTGCAGGCGAATGCAATAGTAAAAAATACGAAAAATATGATGGTGTATCGGTTCATTTGGTGGTTAGTGTCATATCGATATACTTATATGCAGTATAATTAATATTATCCAAATAGGCAACGTGGCCTTTAAAGGCTTGATAGATAAAAAGTTGGAAGGAATTGGTTATTTTAGATAATATGATGAGAAATATGCTAGCATTATGTTGTGTACTGATAAGCTTGCACAGCTATGCGCAGAATACTGATAAAACCGAACAGGAGGCTAAGGCCGTGAGAAAAGTAATTGATACACTTTTTGAAGGCATGGAGAAAGGGGATAGTGATTTGGTTCGTTCAGCTTTTTCGGAGCAGGCTGAGATGTACTCCGTGTTTACTGATCGTTCTGGTAAGCCAGTTTTACATCAGGGGACGTTAATCGAATTTCTAAAAAGTGTGGGTACTCCGCATGATGTAGAGTGGAATGAAGAAATTTGGAATGTTGAAATTCGTATTGATGGGCATTTGGCTCAGGTATGGGCGGAGTATGCTTTTTATGCAGATGATAAGTTTAGCCACTGCGGAGTAGATGCCTTCCATCTGTTTAAAAGTGAAGCCGGCTGGAAAATTTTTCATATCACCGATACCAGAAACTGGCAGAACTGTGACGTGCCTGAAGAGATACAGCGTAAATATTAATATTCTGGAGAAGTACTGAGCTCAGGGGCGGTGCTCTCTTTTAACTTAGGATTAACAAAAAGTCCAAGTAATGATGATGCCACAGTAATCAGGAAGAAAAGCAGTGAAAGAGCAATAGCCGTTTCTTTATCAAAGACTAAAAAATCAGCTGCATATAAAAATACCAGCTCTCTCATACCGAGACCTCCTAAAGTCACTGGGATAATGGTAGCTATAGAAGATACCAAAAACACCAGCAGATAACTTAAGTAGTTGGCTTCAGCACCCAGACTTAGCAGTATAAAGTAAGCACAGATAACTTGGGTGCCTTGCATAAGTATTCCCAAAATGTTTACCGATAGAAAGCTTTTGGTGAAGGAAGGGAAGATAAATTTATTGACTAAAAAGTAGCCTGGGTATATTAAAATTGATGATAGCAAGGTCAGGGTGTTGAAATTTTCATTCCACGGCATGTTAATGATCAATGCCAATATTAGTGCAAGGAATAGTAGGCCGGCCAATCCGCTGAGTCGGTCAAGAAATAACGCTTTCAGTATATCTCTTCCTCTTTTATTAAATTGGCCTTTTAGTAAAATCACTTTGTAGGCATCTCCACCTATACCTCCAGGTAATATTATATTATAAAGCATTCCAAAATAAAATAGCTTGATGTGAAACCAATATGAGGCTTGAATGCTAAGCTCTTCTAATAGGTTTTTGAGCCTGACAGCACTTATCCATTGGGATACGTTGAATAATAAAACCGCTATTAGAAGCCAGTAAATATTGCAATGGGTAATAACGTTAATTGCCTCTTTCACATCAATTTTCTTTATAGTGATGTAAATGGCTAATCCGCTAATTAATATTTTAAGCAAAAGCTTTACTGAAGCGGGAATCTTTATATGCCTTAATTGTGATATTCTTGAACCTAAACTCGGTTTTGTTTTTGGAGACATGTGATTGTCAATAGCTTAAATTATATGGAGATATCATAAAACGAAAGTCCTGCTGGTATAGTACTGCAAGAGTGAGGTTAAATATGTCTTATAATGATGTAAAAACGGATTGACATAAGCTGATAAGTGAGTAGCCAGTGAAAATAACCTTAATCATTTTAATAAAATATAAATGATGCGATTTTATTTAATGGCATGTAGAATAGGCTGAGAGAGCCAATTAGACCGTTTACTATTAAGAGGTTGTGTGTTAAGTTTTAATGAAAACTTAACATTGATAATTATAGCATTATAAAATTAATTATATCGTTTGCAGAGATCGAATATGGTGTTTTTTAACAGGATTTTGGCTTTTTGGTATCTTTTTTGGCTTGATTGTGTTAAAAATGATGGCTTCTTTCTATAAAAAAGAATGACTTTTAAGATTTGAAGCAAAATATTTAATAATTTTACCTAACGTAAAAAATAATCTAAAAAACCACTATGGCACACTTACGCTTTAAAGCATTAGATTTAGCAAATAACCGACCTAAGATAAATGTGGAGTCGAAGGCTAAGATCTCAGATTTTTATGCTCAGGATGTATTTGGGTTAAAGCAGATGCAGACGCTCCTTTCACCTGAAATATTCAAAAAGGTAAAAAAAGCGATTGAAGACGGAATAAAAATAGATGCAGATACTGCTGATGTTGTAGCATCTGCAGCCAAGTCATGGGCTCTCTCTAAAGGAGTAACTCATTATACTCACTGGTTTCAGCCTCTTACAGGTTCAACCGCAGAGAAGCATGATACATTTTTTGATGCCGGATTAGGAATAGAGAGATTTAAAGGAAGTGCACTAGTTCAGCAAGAACCGGATGCGTCTTCATTTCCTAATGGAGGTATAAGAAGTACTTTCGAAGCTCGTGGTTATACCGCTTGGGACCCTAGTTCTCCTATGTTCGTTTATGGAGCTACACTATGTATACCTACTATATTTGTTTCATACACTGGCGAGGCGCTTGATAATAAAGCTCCTATGCTGAAGGCTGTAGAAGCAGTAGATAGAGCAGCTACTAAGGTTTGTCAGATGTTTGACAAAAAAGTAACTCGTGTAAAAGCTTCTTTAGGAGTAGAGCAAGAGTACTTTGTAATAGATAAGGCATTATACGCCAGCCGTCCTGACTTGGTAATGGCAGGAAGAACGGTGTTTGGTCATAATCCTGCTCGTGGTCAGCAGTTAGATGATCATTATTTCGGATCTATTCCTACTCGTATCTATGATTTCATGCGTGACTTTGAAGAAGAAGCACACAGACTAGGTATACCTGTAAGTACAAGACACAATGAGGTAGCACCTAGCCAGTTTGAAGTGGCTCCTTTGTTTGAAGATATTAACGTAGCTACAGATCATAATCAGCTGTTAATGGACATTATGTCTAAAGCTGCTGAAAGACATAACCTGAAAGTTTTATTCCACGAAAAGCCTTTTGCTGGCCTTAACGGTACAGGTAAGCATAATAACTGGTCTTTAATTACTAACACTGGTGTTAACTTATTCCAGCCTAGCTCTAGTGCACGTGATAACTTATTGTTCTTAGTATTTTTCATTAACACTATTAAAGCAGTATTTGAGCATGCTGACCTTTTAAGAGCTAGTATTGCTTCTGCTGGAAATGACCATAGACTAGGAGCTAATGAAGCACCTCCTGCTATCATGTCAGTGTTTATCGGTTCTCAGCTTACTAACGTGTTAGATGAGTTAGAGAAAAAAGGTAACATAAAAGTAGAGAAAGGTGAAAACATGTACATGAAACTCGGTATTGATAAAATACCAAGAATCATCCTTGATAATACTGATAGAAACCGTACTTCTCCTTTTGCCTTTACAGGTAATAAATTTGAGTTTAGAGCAGTAGGTGGTAATGAAAACACCTCTTCTCCTATGACAGTGCTTAACCTGATTGTGGCTGAGCAGCTTACTGCCTTCTATGAAAATGTACAGAAGGAAATGAAAGGTGGTACTGAAAAGAGAATGGCCATTGTAAATACACTTAGAAAGTATATCAAAGATTCTAAGGCTATCCGTTTCGAAGGAGATGGTTACTCTGATGAGTGGGTGCAAGAGGCAGAGAAAAGAGGATTGTCTAACATAAAAGATACTCCTAGAGCTCTTGATGCTTACCTTACTGATAAGTCTAGAAAAATGTTTAACCGTCATTCAGTACTTAATGATATTGAGCTAGAAGCCAGAAATGAAATCAGGTGGGAAAGCTATATCATGAAGATTCAGATCGAATCAAGAGTAATGGGTGATCTAGTGCTTAATCACATCATACCTACAGCCATTGCTTATCAAAACAAATTGATAAAGAATGCTGAAGGATTAAAAACATTAGGCATTAATAATAAAGAAGTAATCTCTATTATAGAATCTGTTTCTGGTTATATCGAAACTTTAAGAAAAGAAGTTTACAATATGATTGATGAAAGAAAGAGGTTAAATAAAGAGGAAGATCTTCGTGAGCGTGCTATCGGTTATTGCGATGATGTTAAAGGAAAATACTTTGACACCATTCGTTATGCAGTAGATAAACTGGAAATGCTGGTAGATGATGAAGACTGGCCTTTAGTGAAATATAGAGAAATGTTATTCCTTAGATAATCATCTAATTAACAACATATTAAAAGCAGGCGGGAATTATTTCGCCTGCTTTTTGTTTATATGCCAGAAATAATGAGTTTACTTGTATATGGAAATTATTAAGAAACTTTTAAAAGAGAAGTTATTTTATGTAGTGCTAGGGATCATATTTCTGATTAATAGCGCTATGAATATTAATAAATCACAAAACGCCGATCTTCTGGATGAGTATTACAGTCATAAGGCAGTAGCAAAAGATACTGTGACTGGTCTGGATATAGAAGGGGAGGAGGGATTAGCTAATGCCAAAACCCGAAGAGATAGCATTATAGATTATGCTTTGCAACTACAAGGCGTTCCTTATAAATATGCAGGCAAAGGGCCTTCTTCTTTTGATTGCTCTGGTTTTACCTGTTATGTATTTAGAAATTTCAATGTTTCGCTGCCGGCCTCATCTCAGCTACAATCTAAGTTTGGTGAGGAGATAGATACTAAAGAGGTACAAAAAGGAGATATACTTATTTTTAAAAGTCCTACCAAAGGAGTGAATAGAGTAGGTCACGTAGGTATTGCTATAGCTAATAATAACGGGAAAATAAGCTTTATTCATAGCTCTACCAGCCGTGGAGTAGTAATTGACAGCCTGGCGCACAGGCACTACAATGCACGCTACATGGGAGCGCGCAGAGTGCTGCAAGATGATTAATTCGATTTAAGGATCGAATAGTATTTCTCTGAATCGTTTAAGATCAATTTGGCAGTTTTTATGTCTGTGTCATGATCAAAAGTAGATTCTATAGAACCATTATCTAAATAATAACGAGAAGTGATTTCTTCTTCTAATATGGTCTTGAGCTGCTTTTTAAAGTCATATAAGTCATTGGACTTGCTCTCCATCAGAGTAGCTTTTAAAGCTTTAAGCTGACCTTCAATTTCAGAGTAATACTTTTCTTCATGAGCATATTCATTAAGGTCTTCTAATGTTTTTTCGGCATCAGTTGTATAGCCATAGTCTTTGTCTTTTAACCATTTCACGAATTCGTCGTACTCAGCATCAGATAGCTCAAAATCTTTGGCAGGAGCTATTTTATCATGCTCAGCGTGGTATTTAGAAGCAAAGTCGAAAATAAGGCCATTGGTGTATAAGGTAAGAGAGATAGGTGATATCTTCTCATGTTCTACCTCTATATCAGGGTCTATGCCACCACCATCATATACTGACCTGTGGTTTTGGGTGAAGAATTCTACTTTTAGTGAATCAGGCACTTTGCCCACACTACCGTCATCATTTCTGTGACTATAATCTAGTGCTTGTATACAGCGGCCGCTGGGGGTATAATATTTTGCTGTGGTCACTTTAAGCTGAGCGTTGTAAGAAAGAGGTCTGGTCTGTTGTACAAGCCCTTTGCCGAAAGATTTTTCACCTATAATTACACCACGATCATAATCTTGTATGGTACCTGCCACTATCTCAGAGGCAGAAGCACTACCGCTATTGATCAGTACTGCAATAGGTATTTCAGTATCATCAGGTGAGTTGAGTGTTTTGTAGGTAGAGTTGTTTTCTTCTAACTTACCCTTGGTGCTCACCACTTCTTTTCCTTTAGGAATAAATACATTAGTAATATTTACCGCTTCCATTAAAAGACCTCCAGGATTACCTCTCAGGTCAAGTATAACTTTTTTAGCTCCTTTGTCTTTTAATTCATTGAGTGCATCACTTACTTCTTTGCCAGCCTGCATGGTAAACTGTGTCTGTTTAATATAACCTATGTCATTGCTTACCATGCCGTAATAAGGCACATTTTTAATCTTCACTTTTTCTCTTTTGAAATCAAGGGTAAGCGGATCTTCATGTCCATATCGCAATACTGTTAGAGATACTGAAGTGTTAGCCTGGCCTTTCATCAACTCGCCAATCTCCTCATTATTCATATTAGTCACATCAATGCCATCAATTTTAATGACTTCATCACCTATGTGGAGGCCATTGTTTTGGGCTGAATGACCTTCTACAAGCATCATTATTTTAATTTTTCCGTTCATGCGACCAGTTACGGCACCTATGCCCGCGTACTGTCCGGTGCTCATGGTGCGGTAGTCTTCTATCTGATCTTCAGGTATGTAGTTAGTGTAAGGGTCTAAAGAAGCCAGCATGGCATCTATACCCACCTTGATAGTTTCATTTGGGTTCACCTCATCTACATACATGGCATTTACCTCCTTAAAAAGAGTAGCAAATATTTCCAGGTTTTTAGCAATCTCAAAATAGCGCTGTCCTGGTGAACTGAAGGCAAAAAAGCTGAAAATTGTGATTAATAAAACAGATGAGAAAATGAGTTTCTTTCCTTTCATATTGTATCGAGGCATGTTCAGATATAGTAACGTATAAAGCTAAGAGAAATGTTCTTAGTTATTTATAAAAAACGAAAATCTTCTGACAAAGGGTGAATACTATTGGTGAATAGTTATGATGAGCAAAAAGGAGGTTATGTTCAAATAGTTTTAGTCATAACCTCATTAGTTTGTGTTCTGCGTTTTGTTGCCTGGCTGAGCTAATGATGCTCCAAGCACGCCAGCAGTATGAGTACTAGCATTATTGGCTTTTTCATAATTCCCTCCTTTTTGTTATTTAAGGAATTGTTAATAACAAGTGAAATGCTAGATCCAGTTATTTGGGCATAAAAAAAGGGATGATTGTTAGTCATCCCTGGTTTGATTTTTTAGTATTTAAATTGATAAATCGAAGGCATGTCTTGCGGTCCTTTTATGGTTACTCCTAGCTCGGTGATGCGGCCGGTGCTAAGTCCATATACCCACGCATGTACATGCAGATCTCTTCGCGCCAAGCGTTCTGTACTATAGATGTTCTGGCCAGGTTGTAAGCTTGCTCTATTGCGTTAAGCTCCACTAAGCGATTGTTTTTAGCAGTTTCATCTTCAATAGCATCTAGTTCATCCTGGTATTTATCATATACATCTTTAATATTTCTAAGCCAGTTGTTTACCAGTCCTGCATCTTTATTAGTCATAGCGGTTTGCACACCTCCGCAGCCGTAATGGCCGCAAATAATAATGTGTTTTACCTTTAATACTTCTACTGAATACTGCAGTACACTGAGAAAATTCATATCTGTATGTACTACTAAATTGGCCACATTTCTGTGAACAAATATTTCTCCTGAGTTAGTATTAGTAATTTCATTAGCAGGTACCCTACTGTCAGAACAACCGATCCAAAGGAACTCAGGTGATTGACCTTTTGACAAGTTCATAAAAAAGTCCTTGTCAATTTCCAACTTCTCATCGGCCCACTTCTTGTTTCCTTCGATTAGTTTATTATATGTTTTTTCCATGTTTCACTACCTTTTAATTCTACGTTTATGTTTTTGTGTTTTGCTGTTTCTTGAAAATTCTGAATTACTTCTTTTACGTCATGGTCGATTATTTTGCTTTGAGAGCCATCAATGACTACATGAGAGTTTTCAGGTATTTCACGTAACGTTACCAGCATACTACCTTTATTTAAAAAGGTCATTTCTTCAGCCAGGGCGATATGTATGGTTTCACCAGTTCCGTTGTCTTTGGAGATGCTGTTGAATTTGAAGGAAGAACGGTAATTGTTTCTCAATATAAAGAAAATAGAAACCGCCATGCCTATTCCTATTCCTCTGAGCAGATCAGTAAACAGAATGGCTATTATCGTGATGATAAATGGGAGGAATTGATCCCAGCCTAATGAATACATCCTTTTAAAGAGCGAAATTCTTGCGAGCTTATAGCCTACTACCAGGAGTATAGCTGCAAGAGCTGCCAAAGGTATCATATTTAATATATTCGGAATAAAAATTACAGTTACAAAAAGTAAAATTCCATGTATAATCGCTGATAGCTTAGTTTTAGCGCCACTATCGAGGTTGGCTGAACTCCTTACTATTACTGAAGTCATGGGGAGACCGCCGATAAGGCCTGCGGCTATATTGCCTATGCCCTGGGCTTTTAACTCCCGGTTAGTTGACGTAATTCTTTTGTAAGGATCAAGCTTGTCAGTGGCTTCTATGCAAAGTAACGTTTCCAAACTGGCTACTATAGCTATGGTGGCTGCTACCACGTAGAGCTTTGAGTTAGAAAGTATAGACCAGTCAGGAAGTGTGAATAACCCGAGAAACTCATCAAAATTAGTGGCTACGGGTAAGTTTACCAGGTGCTCACCTTTTATAGATAGGTAAGAGCCGCTGTTAATAAACAACTCATTAATGATTACCCCTGCAATTACGGTAATAAGTCCGCCAGGCACAATTTTAAAGATTGTGTGCTTTCGCATGAAAGGCTGCTCCCATAATATAAATATGGACAGGCAAATCATAGATATTATAACGGCTCCCATTTCCAGGCTCTCTATTGCTTTGGTTAATTCCGAAAAAGTGTTCTCTCCATCAAATTGAAAAAAGAAAAATCTCCTTCAAAATCTGCATCATAACCAACGGCATGAGGTATTTGTTTTAAAATGAGTATTATTCCAATGGCCGCTAGCATCCCTTTAATCACCGAAGAAGGGAAGAAGTGGCTCACTATACCGGCTTTTGATAAGCCTAATATAAGCTGGATAATACCAGCGATAACTACTGCTGCTAATAAGGCTTGAAAAGATCCCAGGTCTTCAATGGCATTGAGGATAATTATAGTCAAGCCTGCTGCCGGACCAGATACACTTATATGAGACCCACTGAGTGAACCTACCACTATACCGCCTATTATACCTGAAATAAGCCCTGAAAAAAGCGGTGCGCCAGATGCAAGAGCAATGCCAAGGCATAAAGGAAGAGCTACTAAAAATACAACCAGCCCAGCGGGCAGGTCACTTTTAATATGTGAAAGTATATTGTCCTTCATAATTAAATGAATATAAATAAATTAAAGCATCATAGAAATATCACCCCTGAAGAAATTCAGAGTGCAATAAGTAGTCTATGAAGTTTTATTAATGAGCAGTAGAAAATCGTACTGTTGCGCTTGCAATATATTATGCTTCCGGAGGCGGAGTGGATACCTCTGAGAAAAGTGTTTTTAAGCTAAGAGATTCCTTGTATAGTCCCTTTTTATAGGTAATGCCCTCTGGGTAATAAGTGGGCGTGGAGAGAAGAGACTCTGGTCCATGAGGGATTTGATCCTGCTCTTCTTCCTCAAGGTTTATGTTGCTTCCCGGAGATTGAGTCTCAGGTATGGCATCACGTTCCTCGAGAATAACTTCTGCAATGAGCTCTACCATGCTTTCTATTTTATTGAATGGGGTAGTGCTTGCAGAAACCTTACCAGCAAAGGGGTCATTTACGTTAGCGCTAATATTAAACATTTGCAATGAAATGATAAAAGCAACTAAGCGTAAAGCAAGGTGTCTTCTCTTTTGCATGTATAGTCCTAACGCAGTTTAAAATTGTTAGTTATACAAAAATGTTTAAAAAAATGTAAAAGCCTTAATTTAGTGCATATATTTCCATAAACAGATTGTATTTAATTTAGCAGAATCATAAATGCAGATAGTTGATGTATTAACAGAATATTTCCCTGAATTGTATGAGGAGGAGTTAGTTAAGGAGATAAAAGAGAAAGGATCTATTGTTCAGGTAGAGGCCGAAAATAAGATTATGGACTTCGGCCAGTTTATAAAAAATATGCCTTTACTCTATGAAGGAGCCATAAAAGTGCTTCGGCAGGATGAAGAAGGGCATGAATTATTCCTCTATTACTTGCAGCCCGGGCAGACCTGCGCCATATCACTTACCTGCTGCCTGGCCCAGGAGAGAAGCCAGATCAGGGCCATAGCCGAAGAGGATTCTTACATGATACAGTTGCCTGTTCACCTTATGGATGAATGGATGACCAAATATAAAAGCTGGAAGAATTTTGTGATGAACACTTATAGGGAAAGGTTTGAAGAACTGCTCTCTACTATTGATAGTGTTGCTTTTCATAAAATGGATGAGCGTCTTTGGACATACCTTATTGATAAATCATCAGCCAGAAATACACATAAGTTAGAGGTTACTCACCAGCAAATAGCTCATGAGCTTAACTCTACCAGAGAAGTGATTTCCCGCTTACTAAAACAGCTGGAAAGACAAGGAAAAGTAAAGCTGGGGCGTAATGAGGTGAAACTGATTTTGTAGTGCCTTGTGCTGGGTGATAAATATCACTGAACACAACTATTTATATACTGACATTTGTTATGATTTTAACTTAAGACCATAACACCATGAAAGTAGAACAAATATACACAGGTTGCCTCGCTGAGGCGGCCTATTACATAGAGTCACAAGGAGAAGTGGCTATTATAGACCCGCTGCGAGAAACGGCTCCTTACATTAAAATGGCTGAAGAACGGGGAGCCAAAATCAAGTACATTTTAGAGACGCATTTTCATGCAGATTTTGTATCAGGTCACCTGGATCTGGCAAAACATACCGGGGCGAAAATAGTATATGGCCCCACCGCTAAGCCTGAGTTTGATGCTTATGTGGCTAAAGATGAGGAAGAGCTACAACTGGGTGATGTAGTGATCAAAGTTTTGCATACTCCTGGGCATACTATGGAATCATCTACTTTTCTGTTATTAGATGAGCAAGGCCAAATGAATAGCATATTTACCGGAGACACTTTATTCATAGGAGATGTAGGCAGGCCTGACCTTGCTGTGAAGAGTGATCTTTCTCGGGAAGACCTTGCCGGCTATCTGTTTGATTCTTTAAGAAATAAAATAATGCCATTGCCAGATGATATTATAGTGTATCCCGGGCATGGCGCCGGCTCAGCCTGTGGCAAAAATATGAGCAAGGAAACTACTGATACGCTGGGAAACCAGAAGAAGTATAATTACGCCTTACGTGCCGATATGACTAAGGAGGAATTTGTGGAGGCTATCACTGAAGGGTTGGTGGCGCCACCGCAGTACTTTCCTAAAAATGCGGTGCTCAACAAAAAAGGCTATGAAAGTTTTGATAAAGTGCTGGAGCAGGGTGTATCTCCGCTCACCGTAACAGAGGTAGAAAAGGCAGTGGATCAAGACGGAACCCTCATACTTGATGTTAGAAGTGCTGATGATTTTGCACAAGGACATATTCCTGGTTCTTGATTTATTGGCCTTGATGGTAGTTTTGCTACTTGGGTTGGTACAGTGATAGAAGACCTTGATCAACCGCTTATACTTGTAGCTGATGAAGGAAGAGAAGAAGAGGCAGTAACCCGACTTTCCAGAGTAGGATATGATAATACCATAGGCTATTTAAAAGGTGGGTTTAATAGTTGGAAACAGGCAGGGAAAAATATAGCTACTATTGATGAAGTGGAGGCTGCAGAAGTAGTGAAGGACCTTGATAAGTATAAAGGCTCTATTTTAGATGTTAGAAAGGAGAGTGAGTATGAGAGTCAGCATATTCCGGAAGTGAAAAATGTTCCTCTGGATTTTATTAATGAAGAAATTAATCTGCTTTCTGAAAATAAAACCTATTATGTGCACTGCGCAGGAGGGTATAGATCTATGATTATGGCCTCTATTCTAAAGTCTTAGAAATTTCAATAAGGTAATAAATATCAAAGGCGGTTTTAAAGCACTTGAAGAAGCAGGTGCAGAGTTAACCGAATATCAGGCACCAGCAACCATGCTATAAGATTGTTTACTGATTATTCTTGATTAGAAAAGCCACATTACGCAGTTTTCGTAGTGTGGCTTTTAGTTTTATTCAGAGATAGTGACCTGAGTATCCAAAGTTGATTTTACTTTGCCTCTATAATGTCCTTTCACCGTCATGGTATTAGCAGGGTCGTAGCTAGTGGCCAGGGGGATGTATACCTCATTCGTAAATAACCCCAGGCTGGGATCTACGCCTACCCAGCCAGCGCCGGGTAGCAGAACTTCTGCCCAGGCATGCAGTTCGTGGCCGTCTCCAAGGTCAGGATTGTAAGCATAGCCGCTCACAAATCTGCTAGCCAGTCCCATAGCTCTTACCATATCCATAAGCATTACCGTTAAGTCTCTGCAAGATCCTTTTTGTGAGGTGAAACACTTCTCTACAGGTAAAATATTCTGCTCCATTCTTACGGTATGATCCCAATTCTGACTGATCTCTGATAACAAAGCAGAAAGAAAAGGTATAGGTTCGTAATGAGTTTGTTCTGCAAGAGAGGTTACAAACGACTTTATTTTAGATGGAAGGTTGTGGTGTAGGTAAGGCTTTAGAAAAGCTAACTCACTTTTATCATACACAGCCTCTTGATTGAGTTGTATTGGCGGATCTATAAGGAAATTAAAAAGGTTGACTTCCTGAAGTAAAATAGTTGAATTTACAGTAACCTCCAGTCGATCTGTCTTATCATGGTTCCATACCTGAAAATATTCATTGTTTTCAATATCTATTCTTTCAGTAAAGCCTTTCGGAGTAGGAGACACTTCTATTTGGAAATCTTTCAGCTCTAAATAAGCCCTAACCTGAGGCTTGAGATAAAAATAATGAGGATCCAGAAATACGGCATCCTCATAGTGATAGCTGGTGCGATGGTGAATCTTAAGTAGCATGTATTTTAGAACATCTTAATGGTTCTTTCACTCTTTGCTTTAAAGGCATCATTAAGCACATCGGCAGAGAGGCTACTGATTCCATCTTTTAAGTTAGAATTCCAGGTGTCAGAAAGTTCGTTAAGTTCTTTGCCCATAAAACGATGTTCGATAATATCAAAGCTGTTATTTTTTAATATTACTGTATCAATAGGGAAATCCACATCATTAGCGCTAATACGGGTAGCATCAAAAGAAAGAAAAGCGACTTTAAGCGCAAATTTCATGTCATCATCATAATGCAAAGCCCTTTTAAGGATAGGGTTACCGAAGCCGGTATTACCAATAATTACAAATGGTGTTCCTTCTCCTACTTCTATCCAGTTTCCTTGCGGATATAGTAAATATAGCTTGGGTTCAGTATCTTTCTCTAGCTGGCCGCCCACTATAGAAAATAAGTTAAAAGACATGCCGGCCTGCTCTAGAGACTCGCGGTCTTCAGTGGCTACTCGTTTAATTTGTTCAGCAAACTTGTTCACCGTTTTGTATAGTTTGGTGAAAGATTCGTCTTCCTCTTCTACTACTTCTTTAAAGTAGGTGATGGCCTTGTCTCTTACTGAGCGTAGGCCGGAAGTCATGATGAAAAAGGAATGCTTTTTTTTATTTACTGTAAAAACCTTTTTAGCAGTAGTAGTTTCAGTGCCGGAAGTGATCCTGGTATCAGCCAAGCCTATTATTCCTTCTCTATTTTTTATGCCTAAGCAGTAAGTCATTCGTTTACCTGTTTTTGTTCTACAAAATTGTCTCTAATCATAAAGAAATTTTCATGAATAGTGTTCGAAATTATATTAATTTTTATTTGTAGATCATCAATATACTCATGTAAACCTTTACTTATTATATCATTAATATCAGCAAACTCCAATTTTGACCTGAGTTCGCCCATGCGTTTTTCAGTGCTGTTACTAAAGCCTTTGCCTGAGTAGCCAGATATTTTATAAAGGCACTCTTCAGCTTCAGTAAGGCAAAAGAATATTGATCTGGAAAAAACTTATCTAGCATTAAAAACTCCACTACGCCATGAGGTACTATTTTGCCATAGGCTCTGCGGTAGGTGTTAAAGCCACTAACTGATTTTAGCAGAGCCATCCAGTGGAGGTAGTCTAGCGGAGAGCCTACTTCTTCTGGTGCAGGTAACAGAATGTGGTATTTCACGTCTAGCACACGCGAGGTTTTGTCTGCACGCTCCAGGTAATGCCCCAGTTTGTTGAAATACCAGGCCTCGGTTCTGGCTACGCTATTGTCAGCTATACCATAGAGCAGCTGTATAGCATATTTTATATGAATGAAAAAACCTCTGGGATCATCCATTTGCCATATTTTGGCTTTGTAGCCTTGTTTTGCCTGCAGGTAGGCTTCATTGAGCTTCTCCCAGGTTTCTTTAGTGAGGTTTTCTCTTACCACTCTAGCATTTTCACGTGCTCGTGATATGCTGGAAAGCAAGGAATTAGGATTCTCCTCATCAAAGGCCAAAAAGAAAATAGCGCTCTTTCGGTCTGAGGTAGGGTACCTTCTTTTATAATCTTCTAAATCTCCTGTAACGGCTATGAGCGGTTCCCATTGCTCATCCATGCCCGGAGGCAGGTCTAGCATCAGGTTATAATTAACATCAATAAAACGAGCATAATTTTCAGCTCTTTCCAAGTATCTACCTAGCCAATAAATGGAATCTGCGACTCTGCTTAACATATTATTCATACAATACCCAAGTATCTTTACTGCCCCCTCCTTGGGAGGAATTAACAACTAAAGAGCCTTTTACCAGGGCCACTCGCGTGAGTGCTCCGGGTAGCACCTCTATTTTGTCTCCATATAAAATATACGGACGGAGGTCTACGTGGCGAGGCTCTATATTTTCTTTAGAAATGGTTGGTACAGTAGATAGCGATAGAGTAGGTTGTGCGATATAGTTTCTAGGGTTTGATTTTATCAAAGCCCTGAATTTTTCATGATCAGCGGTGGTGGATTTCGGCCCTATGAGCATGCCATAGCCACCTGCCGCATTAGTTTCTTTTACTACCAGATTGTGGATGTTATCCAGCACATACTGTCTGTGGTCTTGTTTCTCACATAAATAGGTAGGTACGTTTTCCAAAATCGGGTCTTGATCCAGATAGTATTTAATAATATCCGGTACATAGGCATAAACGGCTTTGTCATCAGCTACGCCGGTGCCTGGAGCATTAGCAAGTGCAATATTTCCTGCACGGTACGCATCAAAAAGTCCTGGTACTCCCAGAAGGGAATTAGGATTAAATGTGAGCGGATCTATAAATGTGTCATCTATTCTTCGGTATAAAACATCTATTTGTTCTATGCCCTTGGTGGTTTGCATGTATACTTTTTGGTCTTGAACCAGTAAGTCAGCGCCAGTAACGAGCTCCACGCCCATTTGCTGCGCCAGATAGCTATGTTCAAAATAGGCCGAATTATATACTCCCGGAGTAAGTAGGCCTACGGTAGGGCGTTCTTTGCCAGTGAGCGATTGCAACATGTTGAGCAACTTAATAGGGTAGTCGGACACTGGTCTTACACCAAGCCTATTAAATAACTCGGGAAAGGCTCTTTTTACAATTTCACGACTCTCCAGCAAGTAGGACACACCAGAAGGGCAGCGCAGGTTGTCTTCCAATACATAAAATTTGCCTTTTTCATCTCTTACCAAATCAGTACCGGTGATGTGGCACCAAATTGATTTAGGAGGGGTGAGGCCCACACAAGGCTCCAGATAATCTGAGCTGGATAGCACCAATTCCTTAGGTACTACGCCGTCTTTAAGTATTTTTCTGTCGTTATAGATGTCTTGTAAGAAAAGGTTGAGCGCGCATATGCGTTGCTCTAATCCTTTTTGTAGCTGATTCCATTCACTGCCATTAATGATTCGGGGTACAATATCCAGATGTAATATTTTCTCAAGACCTTCATGATCATGATAAACATTAAAGGTCATGCCCATGGCCATTTGAGCTTTATCAGTAGAGTGCTGAAGGCGGTAGAGTTTCTTCTTGGGCATATGTTCCAAGGCAGCTTTGAAAGGGGCGTAGTGGTCTCTGCATTCACCATTAGGAGTGAACATTTCATCGTAGTTTCCACTACAGTGATAGGTGTCAAAAAGCATGGTGGTATAGGTTTAGTGATTAACCAGTTCACTGATTATTAACACATAATAAACATTATTTGTTATAATTCAAATACAAGAAGACTAAAATTATCTCTTGAAAATATTCTAAAGAGAAGTGCTTTTTGTTTTTATACTTACTTGTTATATCTGAGTATTTAAATAGTAGAGGTGGTATGAGGAAGTGTTCAAGTAGGGGAGGAAGTTATGTAATGAATTCATCTTCAGCTATCTATGTTACATATGTGACTAATGTTACAGAGTGTGATAATAATCAGAAATATGGAAGGACTTTTAATGTTTGACCTCTAATTTAGCGCATAAATTAGTCTTCAGTTACCGTGGAAAAGCATAAGGCACTATTCATCTATGTTTTTATAATGATAGCATTGTATTATTTGCTATTGCGTTTACCTCTATTGCCAGATATGATAGGGGAGGTTCCTGCAAAGAAAATATTAAAAGGGATTATTGGGCTGCTATTTGGTATAGGAGCCTTTTTTATTTACTTCAAAAAATCTAAGAATGACAGTTGAAGAACTCTCGAGGCTGCAATTCGCCTTCACTGCAATGTTTCACTATATTTTCCCGCCCTTCAGTATAGGGATGGGATTATTGCTGGTGATTTTTGAGTCTATGTATTACTTCACACGTAAGAAAGTGTACGAAGTGATTACCCGCTTTTGGATAAAAGTGTTTGCTGCTAACTTTTCGGTAGGTGTAGCCACAGGTATTGTGCTTGAATTTGAATTTGGTACTAACTGGGCTACTTATTCACGTTTTGTAGGAGATGTGTTTGGCTCTCCGCTGGCAGCAGAAGGTATATTCGCCTTCTTTCTTGAATCAGGGTTTTTGGCGGTGCTATTATTTGGGTGGAATAAGGTGAAGCCTGGCTTCCATTTATTTGCTACAGTTATGGTGGCCCTGGGTTCTATCCTGTCTGGCTTCTGGATTATAGTGGCGAACTCCTGGCAACAAACACCAGTGGCTTATGAGTTGGTGCAAGATTCTAATGGCTTTATGAGAGCGGTGATAACCGATTTTTGGCAGATGGTGTTTAGCCCTTCTTCTATGTCTCGCTTTAGTCACTCTATAGTGGGTGCCTTTGTGCAAGGATCATTTCTAGTGTTGAGTGTATCGGCTTACTTCCTGTTAAAGAAAAAACATTTGGAATTTGCCAAGCGCTCTTTTGTCATTGCTCTGGTAGTGGCAGCCTGTGCCTCTTTACTACAGCCACTTATTGGTCATGAAAGTGCGCATGTCGCTTATGAATATCAACCCGCAAAAATGGCGGCTTTTGAAGGCCTGTATGAGACCCAAAAAGAGGCACCTATGTATCTCTTTGGCTATGTAGATGAAGAAACAGAAACGACTAAAGGAGTAGCGGTGCCCGGGGCGCTGAGCTTTCTTTTAGATTGGGATACTAGTTATGAAGTGAAAGGTTTAGATCAATTTCCTAAAGAAGATAGGCCCCCTGTAAATAGTGTTTTCCAAAGTTATCACCTCATGGTGGCTTTAGGGATGTTCTTTATTGCTATCACCCTGTTAGCACTATTTTTCTTGTGGAGGAAAAAACTGTTTGATCAAAGATGGTTGCTCAAAATATATGTAGCGGCAGTGGTTTTACCCGTAATAGCGAACCAGGCTGGTTGGTACTCAGCAGAGCGAGGAAGGCAGCCCTGGCTGGTGTATGGCTTATTGAGAACGGAGGACGGTATTTCTAAAGCCGTATCAGCCCCGGAAGTATATACTTCTCTGATTTTGTTTGGGTTGGTGTATCTGCTATTACTTTTCTCTTGGCTATATGTGCTCAATAAGGAGATAAAACATGGTCCGGAATCTCATGCAGACATGGAAACGGATTACAGAGAAAGACACGAACAGTTTGATTCATTTAACAAAAGCCTTAAATAAATATGGATTATCAGGTTATTTGGTTCATTATAGTAGGATTTTTACTTACCGGCTATGCCATTTTAGATGGTTTTGATTTAGGAGTTGGAGCATTGCACCTCTTTTCTAAAGGAGATCATGATCGGCGTATTTTGCTTAACTCTATCGGTCCCGTGTGGGATGGTAATGAAGTATGGTTAGTTACTGCTGGGGGAGCACTTTTTGCCGCTTTTCCACACGTGTACGCTACCGCTTTTTCAGGTTTTTACCTGCCATTTATGATCTTGCTGTTTGCGCTCATATTTAGAGCGGTGTCTATAGAGTTTAGAAGCAAGGAAGATATGCGAGGCTGGCGTAAATTTTGGGATGTAGCCTTTTCTGTAGGGTCCATTTTAGCGGCCATTTTATTTGGAGTGGCCATTGGTAATGTAATCATGGGCTTCCAGATAGGGGGAGATATGGAGTACCAAGGTACTTTCCTGGATTTGATTAGTCCTTATACAGTGCTTACCGGGGTATTTAACCTTATTATGTTTAGCATGCATGGCGCTATTTATCTTAACCTAAAAACGGAAGGTGAGCTGAAAGAAAGAGTGAGAAGATGGGCCTTTAAGGCATACTATATATTTGTGCCTTTATATGCCATTACTACTTTTTTTACCATGTACAAAAGGCCTGAGATGCTTGCTAATTTCTCTTTTGGGCTTATAGAGCCAATTGACCAGCATCACCCACTGATACAGCAGAATCATATTATAGTTTCTGTGGTAGCATGGATAGTGGTAGTGTTAAATTTTCTGGCTATATTAAATATTCACAGGTCACTAGTAAAAGATAAGCCTTTGCAAGGGTTCATTTCTTCAGCATTAATGATGATGGCTATAATTTTGTTTTTCGCTTTAGGTTTATTTCCTAATATGATGGTATCTAACTTAACTCCGGAGTATAACCTGGATATTTATAATTCTGCATCTTCGGAATATACATTAAGAACCATGTTTATTTTGGCTTGTATAGGTTTACCATTTGTGTTAGGATATACATCTATTATTTATTGGACATACCGTGGCGTAACTAAAATCAATGAAAGTAGCTACTAAGCGCATATGTGATTTTGGTTACTAAACTTTGTCTGTGACCATATTACCTTTGAGAAGATTTATTTAGATATGGAAGTATTCTTAGGGTATATGTCATCAGTATTAATAGGCCTCAGCCTGGGGTTAACCGGAGGCGGAGGTTCTATTTTAACAGTGCCAATGTTAGTTTACATATTGGGTGTAAACCCTACTTTGGCCACAGGTTATTCTCTTTTTGTGGTGGGTGTTACCGCAGGAGTGGGCGCTATTAGTGCTATCAGAAAGAAAGTGCTGGAGTACAAGCCAGCCATATTATTTGCCGTGCCTTCTATTATAGCAGTGTTTGTTACTCGCAAATTTTTTATTCCTGCTATTCCTCATCAGTTGGGTAATGTTTTAGGAATGCCTATTAGTAAAGACATCGCCATTATGGTGTTGTTCTCGGTGCTAATGATTGTGGCATCGATATCTATGATTCGCTCAGGCAAGAGTTATGATGCTTCTGCGGTGAGAGAAACCAAGCCATTTGTGCTCATGCTGGTAGGAGCAGTGGTCGGTTTTGTGGCAGGTTTGGTAGGGGCCGGCGGAGGCTTTTTGATTATTCCTGCCTTAGTGCTGCTAGCCGGTATGCCAATGAAGCCCGCGGTAGGCACCTCATTGCTAATTATCTCCAGTCAGTCTCTAATCGGCTTTATTGGTGATGCTACGGAGCAAAGCATAGACTGGCTCTTTCTTATGGAGTTTTCATTAGTAGCTATTGTAGGTATTTTTATAGGCATGTATTGGTCCAGGAAAATTGCAGCTCATCACCTAAAATCTATTTTCGGATGGTTTGTGCTGGTAATGGGCATCTATATATTAATAAGTGAACTATTCTTTTAAGCTAATATTTATTTTATGATTGAAATGTTAAGAGCGCCATGGCCATGGTATGTGGCCGGGCCTTTAATAGCAGTGGTTATGTACCTGATGATTTATACAGGTAAAACATTTGGAATATCTTCTACCTTCAGAACCATGTGTAGCATAGGAGGAGGCGGCAGATATGCTGATTTCTTCAGATTTAACTGGAGGGCGCAGGTCTGGAATTTGGTTTTTGTAGTTGGAATTTTACTGGGGGGAGTAGTGTCAGCGTTATGGCTTCAAAGTGCAGAGCCTATTCAGCTTAATGAGCAAGTGGCAGAAGAGTTGGTAGCTATGGGCATTAGTAATCCTGGAGCACAGCTAGGGCCTACTGAGATATTCTCATGGGACCAATTACTGACTTTAAAAGGTATTGTGTTTATGGTGTTTGGAGGTTTTCTGGTTGGGTTCGGTACCCGATATGCAGGTGGTTGTACCTCAGGACATGCTATAACAGGGCTTAGTAACCTACAGCTTCCATCTTTAATAGCCGTCATCGGTTTTTTTATCGGTGGGCTGATCAGCACCTATTTTTTGATTCCTTATTTTATTAATTTATAATGAAGTATATAAAATTCTTATTCCTGGGACTTGTTTTTGGAGTGTTGTTAACCAAAGCACAAGTGATTTCGTGGTATCGTATTTATGAAATGTTTAAGTTCGGCTCCTTTCATATGTATGGGGTGATAGGCTCAGCAGTAGTAGTGGGTATTATTATTCTGGCAGTAGTGAAGAAGCTTAATGGAAAAGACATGAACGGAGAGGTGATTAATTTACCCCCTAAAGAGAGAGGCTGGAAGCGTTACATTTTTGGCGGAATAATTTTCGGTTTAGGCTGGGCGCTTACAGGAGCGTGTCCCGGACCAATGTATATATTAATAGGGAATGGCCTAACAGTGTTTATAATAGTAATGTTAAGTGCTCTGTTAGGTACGTTTGTTTATGGACTTCTAAGGGATAAGTTACCTCACTAAAAGATAGTTGATAGCGGTAGTGGAAGGCGGGGCAGGGGCTAATTGTTTCTTGTGGTCTGGCTTTCCACTATCTCAATATTAATAATGTTGTTCTTTTCTAATTGAGTGAGGAAGCCTTCTACGCTTTCATATTTTTCTTTATACCATTCTTTCTGCCTGAAATGCTTACGCAGCGTACGGTCATTGAAAATAAGGCCATAGCGAGCATAGATTTCATTTTTCAAAAGTGTAAGTTGATCAAACGATAGCTTTTCCAGCTCTTTAATAGTTAATATCTGGGTAGAACCCTGTATATAATCGCCCTCATAATAGCGTTTCAATGAACCATAACGATACCCCAGTTCGTAGTTGCCAGGTTCTATAATCTCGCTCCAGGGAGAATCTACCTTTAAAGTCCTGATCACCTGACCATCCTGACTGTAAATCATGAATGCCCCATTAGTTTGGGCAGAGAAGAATCGGTTATCAATAATCTGCACACTATCCAGATTTCTGAACTCATAATACCAATCGTTTAATTTTAAAGACCAGGTTTTAGATCTTATCTGTGCATAGCTGCCTTCGGCTGTCATTACTATAACCAGGCTAGATTCCAGTTCTGAATCTCCAAAATGATAAGTGCCCTGATATTCGAGGTCAATATGAGGTACCCAGGGACTCAGCTGGCTTTCATCTATATCTTTAAAGCCTATTTGTTGGCTGTAGCTTGTCCCTGCTAGTGAAAGTGTTGAAATTATTATTGCGAATAGTACTTTCATCCAGAGTAATTTCTACGAAACTAATTAATTTATTGCTAATCTGCTACGATTACAATCGTTTGTTATTAACACATAAATCATTTAAAAGGATTCATAATTACCTTCTTTTGGTAAATTACAACAAATCTTTCAATGTAAACAAATTTAGATTAATTTGGTTTTGAAGGGATATAGTCGATTTAACTCTTAGGTGAGCTTAATGCTGTTTACAAAGAAAAACAGATGGAAAAAAGGTTGACTTTTCTGAGCTAAATGAAGTGAATATCCAGCTCCATTTAAATGAAACTTGCAATAAAACAAAGGAAATAATTATATATAAAGATTAAAAAGTTATATAAAAATTTAGTAATTTGTTAATTGAACCTGGCGATTATTTTACTACACTTAAAATTTAGCGTTATGAATTGCTCAAAAATTTATGTGGTTATTGTCGCTCTCAGTTTATGGTTTGTCTCTTCCTGTTCAAGTGATGATGAAGAGGTGTATTTATTTCCCGATAGCTTGTCTGATTTTGAGGCTGATCTAGCAGTGAGGATTTCGGTTCAGGATACATATGGGAATGATCTACTTGATCCTCAATATGAAAACAGCTATAAGGCAGAAGATATAAGAACAGCTGCTTTGATCGAAATAGAAGATGATTCTTTTTATGGATCTGGTCTATATTGGACCTGTAATTATGAGATTTTCAAGTTTGAAGACGAGGGTAAGTATTATATTGAGCTAATTCCATCTAGATCTTGGTTTGAAAAATATACTGTCACCTATATTGATTGGGGTAATAATGATATGGATACCCTTAAATGTAAAATCATTGAAACTGCTGATTTAAGAGTTTGCACTCAAGTCTGGTATAACAAAGAGATGAAGTATAACAAATTTTCATCCTCTAGCCGTTCTTTTGTAATTGTCAAATAAGAATTTCAGTGAAGCATATATGAAATAAAAAAAGGCAGCTGTTTAGAGCTGCCTTTTTTTATTGCTGTAGAGGGAGGATTCGAACCTCCACGGAGCGGTTAGTGCTTTTAGTGTTATTGGATACCTGAAAGAATTTATCCCGTGACCTCCACCCTCGAGACCGGAGGGCATGTCTGCCTGTTTCATCACCCTACAGTGTAGATCAATTCGTTAATTGATATTTCAAAGTTAAGTAAATGGCCTTTATTGTCAAATTATTTCAAAGAGTTGGATTTATTTTTAGTGATATTTTATTTTTAAAGCTATTTCGTTGATGGATTTATAAATTCAGCTTTTAAAAGAGGGGTTGGATTGGGATTTTTTTAATGGAGCATACTTCAAACGCATACAATCTATCTTTAATTTTATAAATGTGCCATAAAAAAGACCTTCAAGGTTATTTATGAAGGTCTTTTTTACGTTTTGTATTAATTATATTGAAACATAGGCGCTTATTTTTTCGCTTTTGGAGTTAATGATTGTCTGGCTGAACCAAAGTAATAGGCAAATATGGTTAATGATACCCCTTCAACTATACCTAGTACCTGATGAAAGATATTCTCATTTTTAAGTGGTATAAATACAATAGCTATTACCATGAGGGAAAATGATCCTAATGCTGTAATACCGGCGGCTGACATAAGCCAATCGCTTTTTTGATGATCAGCTATGGCTATTTCTCTCATTCGTGCATTAGCTCTGTCTTCCATTATTTGCTGTGAAATTTCTACTTCAAACTGGTTGAGTGCTAGCATCAGTTCTGAGCGATCTTTTTCGCTAATATTTTCTTTTTTCTGCACCAGGTTTTTTACTACACCTAGTATACCCTGATCGGGCAGAATATCTCCCACAATATCCAGTACTTCAGGCAACTTGTCTTTTAGCAGGCTGCCCAGCTTGGTGTCTTTAAATGGTTTTCTCATACAATTCAAATTTAGTTAGAAATAGATTTGTTGATCCAGATGCTTTTTTTCTAATCCAATGGATAGTCCCCATTCATTAACATTAAAGGAAGGACAGTTTTTGTGTGCATTTACTTGGTTATGGCCTATGATTTTAACCTTAGGCCACAGCATGATATGCATTTTTACAAAGGCTTGCATAGCTGCTAGTTGTGCTTCTGTTCTGGTATCTTCTACAGAATTTCCCTTCTCATTAAGACCTCCTATATAGCAAATATGTCTGGTAATTCCATTCCAGCCTCTAGCGCCATTAGATATCTCCCATGAGTTAATGGTGTCATCTTTATCAAAAGGGATCATGATATCTGTGGTGCCGTCTAAAAGAAATAGTGTTGAATAGCCTACTCTAGACCACCCTCTTTCTTCTATGTGCCAGCGGGTTATATCGTCAGCATCAAACCACTTTCCTTTAGGTGTGGCTGAGCAGTGTATCATCAGGTGTGTAAATTCTTTGGTCATAGTGAATAAAAAATAAAAGGTTAAAATTTGAATTATTTTGTACGATGAGATTGATTTTAAAAATATGGGTCTTCATCAATATCATCAGTAAAGGGAGTATCCCAGTGCTGGTCAGGGCTCATGTGTCTTAAATGAGGGAATAGTTGTTTTAATAGCTCCCAAAGTAGAGTAGGGGTGAACCCTTCACAGCTTGAGATATATTTGATTTTAAAATCACTGAAAAGTTCGCAGCACTGGAGCAACCTGAGATCTATTTCCCTGGCTTCATAGGCATAAGGTTTAGCAATGACAAAATATCCACTTTCCTGCCCCTGTTCTAATATTTCTATGCAGGTGTTAGTGAGCTTATCCAGAAAAATCATACTGCTTAGCAGGTCTGGTCTTTCTCCATAGATAATTTCTTCAAGATTATCTGTAGGCATGAGCATATAGAGTTTATCTGGCCTGGCAGTGGCATGAGGTACATAACCAATGGCATATTTTTCTTGCACTATGCGGGCAGCTTCTTCAAAAGTCATACATTGAACCACAGGTCTATACACTTCTTTATAGATGACCGGGCGCTGCATTTTAGGGTGGAGATAGCCTTGCTCTATTATGGTAGCCATGTTGCAAGCTTCACCTTCGAGCTGTAAATTATTGTTAACAGGAACCCCGTTATTTATGCCTGAAATGGTTACTCTACCTTGCTTTTGTTGAATAACGTGCCATGCTTCATGAGCGAGAGTGTATTCATAACCAGGGGATATGAATATGGAAT
Source organism: Fulvivirga maritima (assembly GCF_021389955.1). Taxonomy (NCBI): domain Bacteria; kingdom Pseudomonadati; phylum Bacteroidota; class Cytophagia; order Cytophagales; family Fulvivirgaceae; genus Fulvivirga; species Fulvivirga maritima. The sequence goes on along the minus strand of NZ_CP089980.1, from coordinate 187,506 downwards.
TACCATAGGCATAAGCGGCCACGTTGATGGCTTCAGGCTTAGTGGAGTTGAAAAATATTTCTACATCACCAAGGTAATAGCCAGAAATATACTCTAGCTTGTGTCTTAGCGGATCAGGTAAAGGACAGGCTTCACAGTTCTCAGTGGTTGTTGCTAATGTGATCATAAATAAGTGGTTAAAAGATTAGTTTTAACCTGAAATTACAGCCACAATACATGTATAAACGGATACCTGCTGTACCTAAAATGTGGACATAATAGGGACAGTGAAACTGATAGAAGGATTGAAGCTTACTTTTTTCTTGGAGGTTTTTTTAGAAGAATGACCATTTTTTCTATAATAAAAGCTTCAAAAACTAAAGCAAACAAAAAGGATTGTAATTGCCAGAAAGTATGCTCAAAATCAAAATTGTATTTAAAAATGTACAATAGACTATATATAATTCCGAATAGCAAAGGCCACCACTCCATTCTTAAATAATGATAATACCTATTTACTAAAGAGTGAGATTTTTCTAAGTCTATGCTGGCGTAAGCAAGTAACATATGTGTAAAAATATAGCTCCAATGTAAATGATGAACAAAGACTATTAATTGACTTAATACGCCTTCAATAAGTTGAAAATCAGTCATAAATGTAAGATTTTAATGAAAAATTAAGTAAGGGCTAACAGCTTTAAAAATGTCTTCATTGACTAATGATAGAGAGTGGTAGTATGTTATACTCTTAACAGTTTAAAAATTGCTTCACGGCTACTTTAATATAGAGATTAAGTTCAGATGGTATTGGAATACGCATGGGCGTAAGAATAGATATGGAATCTTAGATGCTTCTCCCTGATTCAAGTTTGAGAGGGGGGACTTTGATTCCCTCTGGTATTAAGCTTTCAACTTAACTTCTTACACTTTCTTGTAAGAAATGATGGATGATCTGCCTTTTCTTGACATCAATAATTAAGCTGAAGGCTTAAAAAGGCTACTATAAGTTGCACTGACACAAAATTTCCGAAAGAGTAAACTAAGGGATTGTGGATCACAAGAAACCCTTCTTTTAATCTACTAGCGCATAGAGACGTATAGCCTTAGCCAATGTGAGGTCTGTGCCTTTAGCAATGAGATACCCGCTATCCATCTCTTGGTTAGAGTATAGAGCCGTGCTGCCACATGGTAGAAAAGCATAAAAGTCCTCCTCATTTGTAAGTTCGCTAGCCATTGCCATTAGGCAGCTATCGTTCGGTATGTAGTGAAGCCCTGGGAAACCAGCGACTGAACCACCGAACGAAACATTAATAGAGGCCTCTATGAGGCTGGCAACACTTTTATCGGCTTCAAACATGTAAGGGATGAATAGTTGTTCGAAAGTCATAAAGTGAGTAGCCCAAGTTTCCTCTTGTGCGTCAAAGAAGTCATACTCGATCTGAAACCGGTATTTTTTGTGTTTGCGGTACTTCCAGATATCCCCCAGTCTGCTGTATTTCGTTAGGTCTGATTTTTCCCCATAGTGAAGGGCTTCCAGCGGATGGCTAAAAGTACTTTGATCTGAATCCGACTCAGGGGCATGCGTTAAAGAATAGAGAAGATATTTTCCTTTTTTCACAGGGTGTTGCACGTTTCTTTTTCGCTTGGCATCGTTAAAAGCATCATACAACTTGTCACTCATGGCGAGTACCTGACGGGCATCATACTGCCTGTATTCTGAGTCAGGCAAATCTTGTGGCAACTCATCTGTAGCTGCATTATAAGCAAAAGGTATCCGGTCACCGATTTCTTCAAGGGCAGCTTGCACTACCTTTCGGTGATTGTCGTTGCTTACCCACGCCTGCTTCATATCGAAAGTAATAAAGGGTATCGAATGGGCATCAGCCTGCCCAGCGGCCTCAGCGACATCCCGAATGGTCATGGCGATACTATCCAGCAGGTATTTGAAATACTCGTAGTGAGGGAACCGGCCGGATCCATTAGGTAGGTTATCATTTTTGCAATCTTGGCGTCCCTGTGCCCAGAATACTCCTTCGATCTCGTATCCCAGCACTTCAATGACGTACTGCACCTGATCGATCAGGTCGCTGTATAAATTTCCGTCAGGAGACCAATGGCCATCGAGCCAGCTGGCACCTTTGCTTCCAAAGGGAAGTATTAACAGCTCCTCACAGTGCAGGGTAGCTTTTAGCCGCTTGGCCAGAGGATAGGCATAACTGGTGGTGTGCCCTGCGGGTTCAGTAAATTTAATGTTGGAAAGTCCTGCCGGACGAGGAGTCAGGTCCTTCAGGAACTTGATGCTTAGATCTAAAGGGCCGGTGGGGACAGGATGCTGTCCGTATTCTGTAGCAGAATGGATAGTGCTATCTCCTACAACTATTATGGCTTTTTTGTTTTTGTTCATATTTTTTTATTTTACTTATTAATGTTAATGGAATGTATCACGACATTATTAAAGACACGGCTTCAGGTTTGTGGACCTAATAACCAGCCTCAGGGAAACCAATATAGCAGAGGTATAGGCCCGTAAATACCGCACACCAAACAATATACCCTCGTCACCCCGTGCGGAGCGTAAGAGGAGCCGTGCTTGGAGTTTAGAAGCAGTGTCTTTGGTTCATACCGCGTGAAGGGTGAGCCTCTCGAACCTGGGATTCAGGAAATTTTCTACGCTAAGATTCGAAATTCAGGGATGACGTTTTCCGGAATGATAGACAGTATAGGGTACGGGTTACAAACTCTCAATTGATCCACAATGAGGGTTCACCTATGGCTAACGCTATCTGTAATCCTCATCATCATCATCTGCACCAGTTTGTGGCTGGTCCACCTCCCCGGTTTGGGCAGGTGCTGTAGCAGTACCCGTTACTTCTGCAAATGATTCTTTAAAGTACTTTGGTAATGGCGAGTGTCCTGGAGATAATTCTTTAATTCTTATAACAAAAAACGGGATTAAATTTTGCTCCATCTTGAATAAATCCTCTGTTGCTTTCTTGCGTGTAAGGTTCATGCCTCTGCTGATTTTCTCTACCAACTGTTCTATGGTGAGCTGTGGCGCATTGGGGGTATCAATAATAGCAGGGTTGAAACTATTTTCCACCAGAAGTTTATTAAGTACCAGGTGGTTGCTGCGCGATGTCCCATCTTGAAATGCATGTAGTACTTCCAACCTCTGATAAGTATTCGCTATAAGCCTCAAAACGGCATCTCTTCCTTCTTTTCTGGCATTATCCAATTGTGCGTAATAGTCTTGAAAAATACTTCCTACTTCTTGCTGTACCTCCTCCGTTCTTTTTTTCGGTACTTTTACCATATAGCGGGCATCCTGATCATTTTGCTCTTTAACTATTTGCAGCCCCAGTGAGACAATCTGCTTAATTATGTCTTCATCAGGCTGGCCATCGCTCACCCTGCTCAAACCCCATTCTATCTCACCATTTCTCCATCCTTTATCAAGGTCGGTATCTAATAAAGCCAGTTCATTGAACCTTCTATATTCCTCAACAGTAATTTTTTTCTCCAGATTACGGCTTACATAGTCATTGGCATAAATAAAACTGGCATAGGAGCCTTTGCTCCGCTTACTGCTTCCATCAGGCCTGCCGTCATAGGCCTTAGGCCCTAGTGCATTGTTATGGTCTTTTTCATCTATAAATAGCATCCAGGTCTTATTCTTTGCTTCCAGCATATTGTATCTCGCCTGCATGCTATCTCCGGCTGGTTGTACTATTGGTTCAGCTGCGGGCACTGGATCTTCGCTGATAGCAGGTGGTGGTACATTTTCATCGTTGCTATCATTTTGGCTTTGTTCTATATTAGTCACTTCCCTGCTGTCCACTGTCTCACGTGGATCGAAGTGATCATTTTTAAGCTCAGAACTGCTTATTTCGCGGCGTGGTTCATCCGTCGGTCTATCCTCTGTTACAGGCATGGTTGGTTGGTCGGTATTAGTATTTCTCCTGACGGCTGTCCTGAATTTTTGTACTGCTCTTCGTAACATTTTAATTCTGTTTTTTAATATTTAAATTTTATTTTATCGCTCCACTCTGAAATTGCTTTATAAGTGAAGTCCTTTTATCCCTATCTTAAATGTGTATAAAGGGTATGGTATGATGTGTAACATTAACGTAAAGGAGCTAGCTAGATCGCCGGCAAGGGTACCGTACTAGCTTTTATATCTCGCTCTTTTACTGAGACCATATGATTTTGAAGCCTGACTATCATTTTCCTCCAACTGTTTAAGGTACACCCGATCCATTCTCAACCTGTATGCTTCCAAAAGTGGATGGTGAGCATCTTTCTGAATCGGTTCAAGTAATTCAGAAGCTCTCTTAACAAAGTTTTGATCCCCTATAACTGATATCCTTCCCATAGTAAACTTATCTGCACTCAATTGCTGATGTTTTGACAGGCTCTCAACAATGATAAAACTGGGATACTTTTTATGTAGTTCAAGTTTAGCTACATCTTGTAATGTACCATTGGTAATATCCAAAATGGGTATGGTGCTGTCCTTACTTTCCTTTGTTTGGTACAATTCGAGTACCTGGTCATAGGGTATTTGATTATCATTTTGTGCGGCGTCAGTGAAAACGGGATTTACATCAATTGAAATTACAGAAGGTTTGCCTTTATTGAGTTTTGTTTCGAATCTTTCTTTAAAATTTTTTCCGTTGATTGGTTGTTCTCCTTCCTTAACCTTGTTGACATCAATTAGCTTCAGGTTACGTTTATCAATCATGCCATATTCAAAATAACTGTATAGGTTGACTGAGTGAACAGGTGATTGATCCGAACCCTGCACGGTTTGAATGTGATTCAAAGCAACTATATTGGCCATGGTTATGGCCTGCATACCGCTATCCAGATAAAAAGTTTTTGATGAAGAAGTTTTTGATGAAGAAGTTTTTGATAAACCTAATTCTTCCCTTAAATATGTTGGGTAAGGGTCTTCGGGAAGATCGTTGTTAACCCTCATTCCCTCCAGTATATAACTATATTCCATTAGATTTTCAATAACTAGTGCAGACTTTAAATAGTCGTTTTCCATCTTTTGTGAAATATGTAAATTATTGTAATCAACTTCGAGGATATGTTTCGCTTTGTGTAAGTTTCTAAGTAGGCGATCGGTCAGCCAATCCACAAGTTTCTTAGGGTCGGATACTTTTTCCCCTATAGCCTCAACTACATCCTGCACATATCTAACAGCTGTCTTTAATGCTTCCCTATGTATGGGGTTATTTTCTTTAATATTTACATTCAGCTTAACTTTTATTTCCTTAAAGCTTTCATCATTCCCCAATGAATTTAAAGTTTGCTCCAACAATTCCGCAATTACCGGGGCGGGGGTAAGCCCCATCCATATTCTTACCGGATGCCCTACTGATGACGCTGTGGGATGTAAAAACCCGAAACTACCCCGATGCGTTATCCTGGTATCTAATTCTTTCTCCTCCGCGGCTGCATTAAACTTTTTAATAAAAAGTTCGCGCCATTCTTTTTCAGAATACGTATTTTCTTGATTTAAACTTGAAGGGTGCTGTAATTCCAGAATTAAACTGGGATGTTGCCCTGATTGGATAGGCTTGATACGGATTTTTTTAATTTTATTAGCATCATATGCACTATACATACCTTTGATACTTTCCGATAACTGCCCGACCAGAGCGGCTCTATTCTGAATTAACTGATCGTGATAGTTGCCGGTCTGCCCTAGCTTGATTTCACCAATCACTCTTAATAATTCCGATGATTTAAAATTATGCGATTGAATATCATTTTCTGATTTTTCATAGTCTGAAGCTACTTGTAATGTCTTGTAAACATTAGAGGTCAACCCCAAAGAACCCGTACGACTGCCCTGAGAACTGGTGTAGATAGCAAAATCATTCTTTTTTGGGAATAAAGCCTCAAGTATATTCTTTCCTAAATTTGCGTATTTCTTCAATAGCTCGTAATATTTTAGGTTCCATACCTGGGCAGTTTTTCCTTTTGTGTCAATATCCTCACTTTCAGCTATTTCTTTCAATAACCGTGTATTGCCTTCCCTGATCTGAGAGTTGCTTGAACGAAAATATGTCCCATGTTGAGATGATCGAAAATCCCTCCCTAAATTATTTTCAGGCACGAAGCTCGCAGTATGAGCAAAAAAAAGTTTGAGGGGCACAATTATACTTTCAGGCAGTTTTTCTTCTACAATCAACAATAATAGTTTTTCCAGTTTGCGCTGAGGTGTCATACTTTTCTCGCTTAGCTTTTTTTCTTCATACCATTCTTTGACGGGTTGTTTATCTATTTCTTCCTCCTTTAGTGTATCTATTACACTAGATTCATTTCCCGCTTCTTTGGTAGTTTTTGTACGGAGCTTATTGAATAATTCTTGTGCTTTATTATTTGGAAAATTTTGCAACCTATTATAATTTGATACAGCTAATGATCCTTTTCTATTAGGGGCCATCTCTCGATTAGTTTTTTGTTTTTTGTTTGCCGTTGAAGGATCTCTATCTTTTCTTTTCCTTTTTCCTCCCATAATTCTTAAAATTTTAATGTTTTATAAATTGATTTTTCTCATCCCACCCATTGCTGAGCAGGGGTATTGGTATTTTCTAATTGTTCCTGAAAGGCTCGGTGAGCTGTCAGTTTGAGTGGTGCTGTCGTAAAAGCATCAGCTAAATTTTCCATAGCGACGGCCGTGATGGTGCCTCCCTCTACTTCGTGGCTTTCACTGCCCACATTTTGCAACACAAAGTCTTCGATAGGCTGCTCGGTGGTAAACCGGGCGTAGGTGCGGTCGATGATCTCTGCTGCGGTGGCGTCTTCGGCCAGGGGCAGGTATTGGGTTACCTCGTCTCCTTCTACCGGGTAGAGCATGCGCCCGTTCTCGGGGTCGAAGGTGGGTTTCAGGCTGCGGAGCAGGGCTTTGTGCTGTACCTCGGTGGGTGGCGGCAGTGACTGGCCGTCCCATAGCTGCGTACCGTCCAGTGCTTCGCTAAAGGGTTTGCGGCTGAGGTCAGGCTTGCCTTCCTGCAGGCCGGCTTCTTTATCGGAAATAAACCGTCCATCGGCTATCTCTTGTGCCGTAGCATCCTTTTGTTGCGGTAGATAGACTACTTCGCCATCGGCCCGGGTATTGGGGTACAGCATACGTTCCCCTTCTTCTCTGTTAGGTATGGGTCCGGGCGGGTGCAGCCGCTGGGTACGCTCGGCTCGGGCGGTGAGGCGCTCCGGGGTTTCCGGGATACGGCGCTCGGCTTCTGGGTCTTTGAGTACCTCATCGGGCAGGTATAGCTGGTGTTCTTTTTCGTATTCCGTAGCGTCTCCCTCTGCAGGCAGGTAGGTAAGGTGGCCGTCAGCATCTTTTACCGGGTATACGTAGCGGCCTTTGTCCTGATCGTATTTGGGTTTGCCCCCGGCTACAGGGGTCCATTTTTCTTCCGGGGTGTCCACCTCCTCATCCCGCACGAAGAGTCCACGCTCCTTTTCGTCATCGGTCGCTTCGCTTGCCCTGGGCAGGTAGCGGGTGTTGCCGGCTTCGTCTTTAGCCGGGTAGATATACCGTCCCTTGCCCTGATCGTACCGGGGCTTTTTGTCTTTGAGGGCTTCCCTGCCAGCAGGTGCAGGTGGCTCGGTTACGCTGCTGTCTTTCACAAAGAGCCCGTTGGCTTTTTCAAAGTCGGTGGCGTCACTTTCACGGGGCAGGTAGATCGTGTTGCCGTTGTCCTTTTTGACCGGGTAGACGTCCCGGCCTTTGCCCAGGTCTTTTCGGGGCGTGCCGTCTTTTATGGCTTCCCGGCCTTCTTTGGTCGGTGGGTCTACACTGCTGTCTTTGACAAACAGGCCTCGCTCCCGCTCTGCATCGGTGGCCTCACTTTCTTTAGGCAGGTATATGGTCTTGCCCTCATCATTTTTGACAGGATATACGTTCCGGTCTTTGCCCAGGTCTATTCGTGGCGTGCCGCCTTTTACGGCCTCCCGGCCTTCTTTGGCGGGCGGGTCTACGCTACTGTCTTTGACAAACAGGCCGTGTTCGCGTTCGGCATCGGTGGCCTCGCTTTCTTTAGGAACATAGACGGTTTTGCCCCGGGCGTCTTTGACCGCATAGACACTGCGGCCTTTTCCCAGGTCATATTTGGGCTTTTTATCTGCTACAGGCTTCTGTCCGTTTTCAGCATGACCTGCCCGTACGGCGCGGCTTTCGCGCTTGGACTCGGCTTTGCTTCGGGCGGTTTCCTGTTTTTGTTTCCGCTTTTTTTGGCGCTTGGCCAGTCGGTGGAGTTTTCTGGAAAGTTTTGACATGATTTTTTCGGTTTTAAAAAAAGTGAAGGGTAAGCCTCCCTTTTCGGAGGGCAGTCTATGCTATTAAGTATGGTTTCCTTTTACGCTCTGCGAGGGGTCGGAGCGGTAGCAATGGACGGCATATTGTGTGTCTCCGGTTTGGAAAAATGTTAGTCCAAGGGGTGACACCGAGCCAGCTTCATAACAGGGGCTATGCGGAGAGGAGGGAGAGGGACAGGGCACGGTGGCCCTGTCATCCCTTCATTTCTCCGGGAAGGCTGATCCCTACACTTTTGGTTTACACTTTGGCCTGGTAGGTGATGACCATCTCCACATTGGCAATCTGCGACTTGTCACCTTTCACGGTAAACTTCCAGGTGGAGCCATTTCTGGCGAGCTGCAGGTTGGAGGCTTCCAGGTACTGATTGTTGGCCAGTTTGAGCTCGTCATTGAGCTCGAAGATCGCCGAGCCACCGTCGTGGTACTGGTACCTCAGGATGAGCCCGGTCGCCTTGCTGCCGGCCAGCCCCGGAAACATACTTCGTGTGAAGTTGAGCTCCAGGGTGTGACTGTCACCGAGCATGAAGTCGTTCCACTGCTCCGGGAAGGTATAGGCCAAGTCAACGAAGCTGGTTGCTTTGTAAGGCTTCAGCACCCCTTTTACGGCATTGGCAAAGGCGGCTCCTCCGTTTTCCGCGGTATAGCGGAGCTTGATGGTGACATCGAGCAGCTCTTCGAGGTTGTAGCTTCCCGGTTTGCCGTGCAGTTCCAGCTGCCAAAGCGATACGGCCCCGGTTCCTTCAAACGGCAGGTACCGTTCGTCATCAAAGCGCAACTCAAACATTCCGTTGTTTTCCGTGTACTCGTCCACATAGGAGAGGGCGATCTGCTGGTTTACTTTCCAGTCAGTACGGATGCTAAGTGGCTGTTCGCCTTTGGCATCGAGCAGGTACTTCACGGCTTTCACATCGGGCTCCATCACCAGCTTATTGTTGAGCTGGGTGAGGGTAGCGTTGACGGTCTTGCCTTCCCCGATGTCAAAAGCTACGGAGATGGTTTTCACCTGCCGGTTGTAGTGGCCGGGGAAGTCTTGGTCAAAGAGCTCTTCCGTTAGTCTAAACATACATTGGCCTTTCATCTTCAGTTGGAGGTAAGCTATTGGATCCAACTCTAGTAATGAGATGTTTTTGGTGATCTCCAAGCCGCGGCTATCTTGCTCCATATAAGCTTTTTCCATACGACTCAGGTCATGACCCAGGGTCTCACCACTCATGAGCCCTTTTTTCTGACTGTCCCAGTAGGTACCTCCGATGAATTTTATGTCGGTTTCTTTGCTGCCGGTTTCAAACACAAAGGCCTTTTCTGCCTGTTTGGCAATGTCGTGTGCCATCTTGTAGGTTTGGTAGTACAGCCCTGAGAGCTTGCTGCTCATCCAGCTGTAGAGTTGCAAACCAGAGAACTTATCGGTCATGAATTGGGCTATAGACTTATTGTTGTCAATATCTTTTTCATGTATTCTGAGTTCTTGCTCAGCAATGGCCTTTTGTAGTTTGGCTCCATTGATCTGTATATCCAGTTGCTTTATTTCACTTCCAGCCATGTCCCGTTGGAGCTCCCAGTCTTCAGTAGACCGTTTATACTGAGCATAGATACCTGCAATCTCTCCGCCCATGCTCAATCCTTCGGCCAGGGAGTCTGAGCTGTCTCCAAATTTCTCAAGCATTTTACCGAACTGCTGACCGCCGGAGGTTACCCCAAAGCTAAATGGCCCTGCGGTCACTTGAGGTATAACATAAGACAAGCCGCTAGTAATATGTGAAAGAGCAATTAAGCTATGGATGGCTGTAGAAGCAGACATCATAGCGATCTGAGTGACCTCTTCACCTATGAGTCCTTCATCTAATAGACGCCTATAATGTTCCCATTGACCTTGAGCGCTCTTTTTGCTTTCTTCCAGGTTTTTGATGGTAAACTCTGCATCTTTGATCTGGTCTTTTTTGATCTGGGTATTAAGGGTAAGGATCATAGCTTCTTGCTTATTGTGCAGAAGTTCTAGCTCTTCGGCATCCTTTTTCTCAATAGCTCCCAATAAATCAGCTCCGAACTGTGCTAGTTTATCAGCATAGGCTTTCGCTTTATCTAGCATATAAGTGAAGCGATAGTGAGGTACGCTTGCTTGCATGGTGGCCAGCGCCCCACTGAGGCTACCACCTGCAGCTATGGCATCAACGAGAGCCATAGGGTCTATAGGCGGCTGGAAGAGCGGCAGCGGTTGCTTTTCACCCAGGATATTGAGGCTATTGCGGATCTTAAACAACCGGTCTTCTACCCGCTTCCAGTAGTCCATAAACAGGCTATTTTCCGGAATGAAAAAGTATGGGTTAGTTATCGAGTCATGCTGGGTGCCGGCAAATGTAAGGCTGGTGTACTGATCATTGGTAGAATCAGCCGTTTCCAGTTCCAGCAGGAAGTCATAATCGACACCGGAACTTACGTCTTCATTGTGAAACAATTGCTCATAGTTACTGTCATCAGATAAAACGAGTGTACCCAGGTTTTCAGGTCTTTTTCCCAGCAGGTCGTAGGCCAGTACGTAGAGCATACGGGCTTCATTGATGCTCTCGCGACTATACTGTCGGAAGAGCATGTCTCCCCAGTCTAGCAGGTTGTCAATGTAGCTCATAACTATTGACTTACGGTAGGCAATAGGCCTGAGCTGCGCGATGGCATGCGGATCAAACGGGTCTGACAGGTAGGTTTGTACCTGGGCTACGGTTGTTTGCATCCGGGTATAATTCTCAGGGAGTTGCTGCATCAGTTGTAAGATCTCCAGAAGTTGTTGCTCGGGGCTTTCGGGTTTGGAGTTTGGAGTAATCAATTTCTTTACCTCGCTCAAAACGTTACCAAAATAGTTAGTTGTATTAGTGAGATAATCAGTCAGATTTTCAAGGGTATCCGTATTGTGATCACCAAAAGTGCTAATACCTAAAAACTCATCGTCATACTTTTTGAGTACTTTGCCCACCTTTTCTATCATAACGAATAGATTCTGCCCGAACTCATCTGCTAACAGTTTTGCCGGTTCTATCAAGGCATCGATATCTACGCTCTGAAAAGGTAGAAACTTCCAGAAATATTGGGCAGCGGTAGGGTCGTATATATGTTCATACCATTCTTTCGCTTCCTCAAACTTCTGGTCAGTATTCAGTGACTGAGCAATAAGGAAAGGCACATGAAAGAATACTTCCCAGTAGTACAAGCCATTTGCACTGTGGTAGTCGATATGGGTACTAGTAGGTAAGGACTTCACTGCATTAGCATCTTTTACTTTAATGGTAGTGGCATCCTTGTTTGTATAGCTAAAAGCAGGAGTTTCATTAATCTGCTGAGTTTCCAGTTGCAGAAAACCTTGTATTTGCTTCTGAAAGAGTAGTTTGTTGAAATCCTTGGCGGTACTACTGGTCAGCCGGATGATCTGGTAATCAACGTTACTGTTCAGGTAGAGCTGGTTATCTTCTTCACCTTTACCATAGGTAATGGATTGCCCTCCTTTATAAAAGGTAAGCTCATTGTCTTTCACCAATGCAGCCTCAATACCTGATACAAATGATGTAGGTATGTTGCTCCAGTTTCCTTTAATAGGCCTGGCTTCACCCAAATCATCAGGTTCGGCATCTGTGCTGATGACGTAGTAGTGGTCATCTTCTACCAGGTATACCTGATCTTCCCATACAAAAGCGGCATCTATATGGCTTGCTGTGGCATCTACCCATTTTGCTTGTTCGTTATTAATAGTATCCGGGATATTTCCACTGTCAGTTAGGTTGTAAGTCGCATACTTATCTTCATTGATGAGGATAAGTTTGTTTGCTGCAATATAGGCAGCATCTACGTGGTCAACGGGGATCTCTTCTTCATTCTTCTTGACCCACTCTTTATCTTCTACTGTATAGATTTCTGTGGAGATGGATCCGATTTGGCTCTCTGCTGTTATTGGGGTTGCGTTATTATTAAAATAATCTTCCTCATTAGATGTGGCTATACTGGTTTCGCTCGAACGGGTTGAGATATTAGTGCCATCGTACCTTATAGTAGTTTCTCTATGGACGTTTTTGGTAGTGTGAAAATCAGAGGCTTTTTCTACTTTGATCGTTTTTTCCAGGGAAATTGTACTCGTTTGCCATTCATCAATCAACTGTGCCAAAAGTTCCGGAAGAATGATGTGATTCTCATCTTCTTTAAAATCTTGCACGCTTACACTCATAAATTCATGTTCACTAAAGATCTTAATCCCAGTTTCATGACTGGCAGCACCCATTATTTCTTTATTCAATTTATGAGTATTTGTGCCTGTCCATGAAAAAATATATGTAACGGGGTCTTGTATGTTTTGTTCTTGGGAAGATATCTGCGTAATGGCCTGCATTACATTTTTTTGAAATCCAATTTGGAAATTCACATGTTTTTGCATGTTGCTATCAATAACCTCTACAGTATGAGAAAAAGCTGCAGTCCATTCTTTACTATGGATTCTTTCAGTATCACCTACAAAAGTAATTGTTGATGGGTTCTCAGGATAAATTAAATCCCATGTTCCATGATCATTCTTAGCTAGGAAATAGATTGACCTGACATTGTTTGTGTCAGAAACCACAAAATGATATCTCATGGGATAATTGCGGTTAATATTGTAAAAAGCATTTAAACCATTTAGTACATATTCATAAGCGGCAACTACCTTCAGTTTTTTTAAATTCTCTTTTAAAGATACGCTTAAAAGTACGCTGGAGCCATTTTCTACCAGGCTCTCTTTTAGTTTTGTGATTATTTCATACAAATTATTATCATAAACCAGAGGGGGAGTAATTTGATTATATGAATCCGTTGAACTATTGACTTTTGTGAAGGACTCATTATCCATGATAATAGAATACCCTAAATGTGTATAGAATGCAGATTCCACTCTTCTGAAATACTGCATGGGAATAGTCCACTTTTTAAACGTTGAACTTATTTCAGTGCCTGCCTGGTCTAGGTCATCATAATACTTTTCCCCATTGAAATAATAGGTTACTCCATTTGTATGAAAGGCAGCATCTATTGTAGCGGCGGTATTTATGGAATCAGGGTCTAATAGTTTGATATCTGGCTTGCATAAGAAACTTCCTCCTTTATGATCAAATGCGAACCAGGGAGCATCTAATGAGTTGGAAGTAGTGTTTAAAGCCACCATATTTTCTTCTTCTATTTCGCCTTCATCAAATAATTGAGTAAAAACATTCTTCCCAGAATTGCCAAAGGCTACTGGGTTTGCTATCAGTTGAGTATATAGTTCGGGCGTGAGGATAAAGCTGCGTGTAACTTTATTTTTATCAGCCATTTTCAGTTGGTTCGCATTGTTAGGAATGATTTCTTCCTTCAGGCGTACGGTGCTGTATTGGCAGGTGATTACAATGTTGTCGTGCATTGTATCTCCCAGTGTATCCGCAAAAGCAATGGACAGGTTTACATCAGCAATTTCTTTTTGGGATAAGAGCGGGTCATGCTGATATGTGAAATTGCTTAGATTGAGTTCATTGATATTGATTCCTTTATAGAAATTATCAGCAATATTTCCGTCGTCCACATTTTTTAGGTAAGCGGCCAGTTCTTCTTCTTCAATCGCCGTTTCAAAAACGGTTTTGAGCTCTTGGGGCTGTACCCAGTTTTCGTTCAGATCATAGTATGAGAAGTAGACTTTCACGCTGTATAGAACCTTAGACTCTGAAGTGACATTAACAATCTCGTTGGAATTATCAATATTGGTACTTAGGCTATCTGCAGCGATAGTTTCTATTTTAGGCCAGAATACAAACACTCGGTTAAATGCATATACAGGATAGACTTTTTCCGAATCAATATTAATATTGAGGGGCTTCCAGGCCTTCCAGCTGTCGGCGTTGTAGTCGCCATCCAGGAAGGTGCCGAAGCGATAATAATATCGCATAGGATCTGATTTGGTTCGCCCCAGTAAAACTAACCGACGGCTCGCTACATCCGGATTGCTTTCATCCGAATCTTCAAAAATATAACCTCCTGCAATTTTTAATCGGGATACTTCGGTAAATTCATCCAAGTATTTTTTGTAGACACGCTCCACTGCTTTATCGGTGATTTCTCCTTGCATAAGGTCCTGCTCCAGGGTCTCAAAAGCAGGTGTTTTCATGTCTTCATCTCTTAGCTCTGGTCTAATGTAGTTTTCAGGGTACAGGAATACTTTGCGGTTGGCTTCCCATACTCGGTAGTTGCGCATCCATTCCCACTGGTTCTTCAAGGCATGCCACCTTGCTTCATCTATATTTCCGTTAAGGTCTACTTCCTCCAAATGGATAAAATATCGATGAAAGAATAGTTGAATGGCCATGGTTGCTTCTTTAATGCGCGAAGTGGAAGTTTCATTTTCCGTCTGCACATCAATGAGTAGTTTCTCGTATAGAGCTCGGGCATCTTCAACTTCGGCGTCATTAGCAATAGCGTAAGGTACCAGGGCATCACGTTTAATGGTGTTGAGTGCTCGCTCTATCTCGTCAAACAATGCTTTGTAGTTATCATTGTAGTCTACTGATCCGAGCATTCTGTAAATGTTGTTTGCTGCTTGAGCTGCCGTATCATAGGTTCTCTGTTTACTGTAAAGTTCCATCCATACGGCGTTATACAACATGCTGGCGTCTACCTTCAAGCGCTCTGCTGTAGAAAGTATGTCATATAAACGGATGATAGCCTCTAACTGAAAATCCTGCTCCATTTCGTTGGTTCTGGAAAGAAAAGCATTGTTTCTCAGTACCCAGCGTATTTCTTCTTTGTCAAACCCGAAGATCTCTGCCAGTGCCCAGTATGGCTCTTTAGTATAGCCGTCCCTGTCATATAGCAGACTGGAAAGTGTCTCTTCTGAGCTGGAAAACTGCTCACTGAGCTTCATGAACTTGGCAAGTAGATAGATATCCATCAGCAGGTAGTCTGACCAGTTGCCCCAGCGGTATTTGAATTCCTGAGGGTAGAAACGGTTGTCACAAGCTTTCATGCCTGGCTTGTACATAAGGTACTGAGACCCTTGCGCGAAAAACAGTCTGTTTTCGAACCAGAAAGTACTGTCCAGATTGCTCGTAAAAGCTACAGGCAAATGTGCTTTATGCTCTTCTATAAGCATGGGGTAGCCGGCATCTACGAATTTAGGCAGATCTTCATCAGCACTAAACAGGATGCTTGTGTCACTATAGCAAATGAACTGATCTTCTTTAAAAACAAACAGTTTTCCAGCTTCATCGGTATAGGCAGTGTCAATAGGTGTAGCTTTACTGAAATTATTTTTAATCTGACCCCATTTTCCCTGTATAGCTTCTACTGCACCGTCTGAAGAAATCCAGTTGTTTTCATCTTTGAAAATAGTAAGCATGGAGTTGGTATAGAACGCTGCATCAATACCATACTTAAACTCAGATGGTAATTCGACGTTTTGGCCTAATCCCAAGTCACTTTTCAAACTTTCCATGATTAATTTTGGATAGCCAATATCTACATAGTCATAGCGGTTTCCTGTATAGCGGATATACTGGTCACCAGAGAAAAGGTAAGTATGTTCATCTGTAGTAAAGGTGGCATCTATAACCCCGGTTTCACTTATATTATTTCGCGTATGGCTGAGCCTCGAGAACCAGAAGTCATTTTCAATAGTTTTTGAGCTTACATGAAGATCGTCATTTATTAAGACATAGGTATTTCTTTTATTTGCGATAACGGCATTAATCTTTATGGTATCATCATGTTTCATGTGTTTTAGCCTACACTGAAGAACTTCGCCTATATGTAGGAATGGCTCTTCGTTCATAAGACTTTCAGAGACCTTTTTTGGGTAGCCCATATCCACTGATTCATAATCATTGTCTGAGTACCTTACAAAATAATTGCCGGCAATGAGATAAGTAACACCTTCATATACAAAGGCAGTATCTACTCCGTTGCTAAATGGGTTGGCGAATAGTCCCCAATGATGATTAATTTCTTCCAGGTTGGTGTATGAATAGCTGCCGTCGCTATGGTGTGTGCCTACAATAAAGTAGCATTCATCAAAGAAATATACATTGTTATCAGCTCCCCAGAATGCAGTTTCTATTTTTTTAAAAGTTGTATTATTGAAATGCAGATCCGGGAATAATAAACTGAGTTCTTTTGGGTGTGACCAGTTTTTTTCCTCTACATGATATCTGATAAAGTGGCGGCCTTTGATGAATATGAGATTATCATCCAGGCAAAGAATAGCATCGAACTGATCAAAACCGGCACGTTGTTGAGCAGCAGGTATTGCCCAATAGCTGAGATCGACATATTGTGTTTCTGGCGTTTCCAGTCTGTAATCATCGGTTTTATAAACTACCATTCTGAAGTTGCCATGAAGGTCTGCTTTTTCAAACAGGTAGGTTTTTCCATTGATTACATAGGCATATGTCACCTGATTGATCCCTCCCCAGTGTGAAGCAATTAGCTCTGGATGGTTTTCTAAGGCTACACCTAAATAATTTTGCCCTTCATAGGTATAGTATTGTGTGCCGCTAAAGACGTAGGTCTTGCCATCACGACCTACAAAACCTGCATCAATCCGATCTGTTTCTTTAATGTTATTCTCGGGTTTGCCCCATTGTACATCTATATTGTATTCGGTTTCCAATAAGCTGTTATAGCACTTTTCGCCTTTAAAGAAATAGGTGTTACCATCCGTGCCTTGCAGTATGGCGTCAAGGTCTTGCTTGTATGCGTTCGGAGCATCGTTGATCACCAATGGAGTATCGACTGTTTCGAAAATATCATTACCTTCCAATGCAGAAAATTTCACCCAGGCTTGATCTTTCAAACCAAATGCTGAACCCCTCTCTGTAAAAAGGGCTCTGGTGTTTACGAAAGATTCCCTGTTAAATGCAGTTTCAGGATATTTATAAGAAACATTAGTTTTACTATAATCTTCTGGAGGATTTTCGCTTTTGTATGCAATACTTTTTACATCAGAAATAACATGGCATTTCTTTCCTTCAAAGATGTATACATTCCTGAAATCAGCTAATGTAGCATCTACTTGTTCTACTTTTGAGGAAAGATTCATAAACCGGGGTTCATACCTTAAGTGGCTTAAAGGTTTTGGATAGCCTGGCTCTACGGTAGAATATTCATTTCCTTCATACCTGAAGAATTGATTTCCACTGAAGAGGTATGTATGGCTTTCCACCTTACGGATGTCATCTCCATCAGCATCTTCATCCATTTCGCGTGACTCCACTACTACGGCTGCATCAATGTGTCCATTCTCGAGAATATTATTTTTTACTTTACCCCAGTATTTACTGATTTTACGGGGATAGCCGTTATCGATATGGCAGGCTTCTTTGTCTGAAAGCCTCACGTATTCATCTCCTGAGAAAAGGTAGGTCTTTCCGTCTTTTCCTGCTACTGCTGCATCAATAGTATTAAAGGGCAAGTCATTCCACTTTTCGCTGATTTTAACCGGCTCAGACCACCAGCGATGGGTATGATTAAACTCTATTACATATCCTTCAATGATTTCAGGATCACTCTTACTAAAGAACATATATGTTGAACCATCATGGGCATTGAGTATAGCATCTGCTTTTTGAAATCCTGCATCAATAGCGCTTTGCGGCAAGCTCCACCATTTCAAGCTTTCCTGCAGGGTAGGGTATACTTCTATCTCTTCTACATCCAGTAAATTGCCAATGGGAGTGATATATGAATCTTTTTCTTCATCCGCTTCATCAATTTGCGTATAGTCTTTGGTTGAGTAGCGGATGTATACATATTCGGAAGAACCGTTGATGCTTTTTTCTCCAAATATATAGGTTTTGCCATCTAGCACGAAAGCTGCATCTATCTGAGTCAGGCCTTCCCAGTCATCGGCAATCAATCTTGGGTATCCCGGATCTACCATAGTATAATCACTAGTCTTATAGCGGTAATACATATCTCCGCTAAAAAGGTAAGTATATCCATCCAGGCCAATCATCGCAGCATCTACTTGCGCATTGTCTGTACTCTCCTGTAGAGGATTGTGAAGAGCCCCCCAGTTCTTCTCAAAAAGCGGCATTACAGAGAAGTTACCTTCATCAGTAGAAGTAAGCTGCACATTGTATTCACCTTTTACCAGATAAATTATGTCGTCCGCTCCTTTAAACGCTGCGTCCACGCCGTTAGCGAATTCCAGAGGTAGATCAGGGATATAATCTTTAATTGACATAGGAAAACCATCTGCAACATGAGTGTCCTCATTTTCCAGTGAATCTGTATATTTGAAAATTGCTTCGCCAGCAAAAATATAGGTAACACCTTCATGTGTAAATGCACCGTCAATTTTATCAATATCTTTAAAGTCATATTTTAGTTTTCCCCAGTGGTTTTTAATGTCTCTGATTGTTTTGTCTTCTGAGCTTACAAACTGGTTTCTATGAAAGAAGTACGTATTCCCATCTTTGCCTTCAAAAGCAGCATCCACTTTTTCTGTAAAAATTTCCGGCCAGTTGACCTCTGCATTTTCTTCAGCCCAGCCTTCCTGTATGTATTTAGGATAGCCTTCATCAATATAAGCAGTATCACTGAAATCTGAATATCTGACGTACATGCTATCAGCAAAAAGATATAACCTGTTGTTACTGTCTACATAAGCGGCATCAATAGTGCTGATTTTTTCAAAATCATTATCTACAAGGCCAAATGGGTTCTCTTTTTCCTCCCAGTAGTTTTTGACTTTCATCTTCACAAAGTAATTTCCGCCACTGATAACATACAGGTTACCCATTTTATCGTAAAAAGCTGCATCTACCTGCACCATACCTTCTTTTTCAAAAAGGTGACGGATAGGGTCTTCTTTGATGGTTTTTCTCAAATCATCATCTTTTCTTAACCGGTCTATGATTTCTTTTTCTTCCTTTCCCAGGAGGTTGTCTGATTTAGGGTCATCTATTTGCAAACCGTAGCGATCAACCAATTCATAGTCTGAGCGGCGGTATGTCCAGTATTTATGATCATTGTTATCATCTGCAAAAAGATAAAGGAGTTCTTCCCCTTCAAGCAAAAGGTTGAATTCTTCTATACCTTCTGGCAACTCCAGCGCTTCAGGAAATTTAGCTGCCAGATCCTGATCATGGAAGGCTATGGCGGTCTCTTTTTCTCCCATTTGCAGTTTTTTGGCCAGTAACGCGTATTGTCTCACCCTTTGGAAAGCTTTATTATAAGCTTTGTTGTTCGGTAAGCCTGTAATTTCGCCAAGACCATTGGTGCTTTCCATAGCAGGTAGTAGCCAGGCTTTCTTTTTGTCCTGCCCTTCGAAGATAACATCAGAAATTACTTTGAGACTGCCTATGTCAATTCCAAAAATAGCTTTTAGGTTTTCCCAAAGTAAATTGTCTTGGGCTTCTGCGAGGCTTATGATCACCTTGACGATTTCTTGATGTAATGCTCTGGTAGCTTTTGCAACATTCTGAAGCATGAAGAATATTTCCTTGTTGAAGTCTTCAAACCCATTCACACTAAAGCTTATGGCATGATCAGAGTTAAGGAAATAATCTATTTTGTTAAAAGGAATATGTCCTGACCATGTTATTAAATTGAGATCCATAAGTATTGACCAGATTTCGTCAATTTCATTTTGATAAAATTTTAAATCTAGTAATGGCTTATCCGTCAGTTGGTATTTTTCTGAATTCTTTATGATTTGCTGCATGCGGTTAAAAATTACCACTCCAGTATTTGCTTCAAAGTAATACCCTAGGATTAGTTTATCTTTATTATCATCATCATTAAAGAAGGTTTTCGCTTCAGGCATTAATTCATCACCATTCAAGTAATTGCCTTGTAGATCTTCATAAGCCCACTGAGCAATGATGCTATCCGTAATTGTTGCCAGCTTTGCTTTATTTAGCATCAGGTATTGCTTGCGGACACTTTCAATAGTTCCATTTATCAGTTTTAAAATTTTATGGCGATAAGGATAAAACTGTATAGCTAAGCGTAGGCTTTCGAAGTCTTCGGCCAATAACCTCTCCTTATTTTTTATTATGCCACTTTCGTCTATGTATTCGTTGAAAGTAAGGTTTTTAAGCAAATCCTGTATTTCTACTTCAGTGAGAGGAAGTTCGTTAAAGGTGCTAGTGGTAAGTTTTACCTTCTTAGTTTGGAATTCATCTAGTTGATTATTCAGTAGACGATATATCTCAGAGGCATGCTCTTGGATGTGGGTGTTGACGTCAAAATGCTGCCAGTTTGCTGGATAGCTGAAAAAATTACTAAAGATAACCATGCCTTCTTCATCTATATAGTGATTGAAAATCAGGTTGTCGTAAATCTCTTGTATTTTTTCTTCAGCTAGGGGTAAAGTTCTAAAATCAGAGGGGTATACATTAAATATAACTTCTTCATTTTCAGGTGTTTTTGACTCGGTGTCGATGTACAGGCTATGAATAATGTCAAATACTTCTTTAAGACAAAAGTCAAAGTCCGTTTCCAGCTGGAATTCTTCTATGTCTTCAGGTAATTTTTCGCTTATAACTATACCGGAAGGGGAGGTGTAGCCTTTGTAAATTAGGTTTCTACTGATTTTTTCTAATAGAGCCTCTTCTATGCCTAAGCCTTTAAAATCTAACGTACTTACTTTTGATAGAGAGGGGATAATATTATTGGCAATAGAATGTGCCTCTTCTTCTTTAGTATCCAGAAGCTTTATTTTATGTTTACAAGTGTTATTACTTACATGATTGAGGTGAGCATAAATTATCTTTGCTGTTCTTTCATCAATGGCTCCTTGCTCAAATGCTTTAGGATGTAACGTAACTTCTTCAAAAGCTTTGAGCATGGCATTGAGCTGAGCGACTGTTAGGTCTTTAGCTGCCATTTCTGCTTTTGCGTTTGTGTACATGCCGGTAGTTATGTGCCATAATGTATCTGTATGGAGGTCATAAGTAATCATCCACTTGGCCAGTGCATGCATGCTTTGTACTAACCAAAGCCTATCTTCTGCACTGCCTTCAATAAATATATTCAGGCAATCCTGACTGGAAGGCCTTTCATTGAGAAAGGTGCTATGCTGGTTAAATTCGAGGATGCTAGAGTCCTGCTCCAGCAAGTCAAAAAGTGTAAATACTTCTTCGTGAGTAAGATCAAGTACTTCACTTAGTTTTACAAAGCGATACAGTAAATTGAGCAGTTCAATTTTCTTGTCAGAAGATAACCACAATTCACTATTTACTTCTTTGTCATCCAATCGCTGAATGATCTTTTCCAGTGCCAGTTCTGATATGGCTAAGGCATGAATCAGTCTTTTTCTGAAGTAATAATTGGCTTCAGAAAAGAGGTCGTTCTCATATTCCATATTAGTATAGCCCTCTTTAAGAAATTGATGAGGTACTATGCCATTTCCAGATGCAATATATTGATTGTCCTGCTCCGCATACTTGTTATTGAACACCCTGTTAAATAGGTCTTCGGGCATTTCACCTTCAGTGTGACCTACTTCGTTGATGCTAGCTATTAATGCTACTATTTCGTCAATGGGTAGTTCTGTGGTTTCATGAAGTTTTTTTATAGACGCGATTACTTTAAGAGCCTCTGTATTGAGCAATGCTTTGTTACATAACCTGAGAATAGTGTCTAAATGAGTGAAGTTTATTTCAGCTTTCTTAGCTAAACGGATAAATTTATTGACCCTGTCAAACCAGATGGTCAATAATTTACTATTACTACTACTTTTTATAACGTCTTCACTTTCATTAAATAGGGCATAGTCTTGATTAACATTATTAATATAAAATTGAATAGCGAGTTTTTCTTGAATTTCAGCTTCACTTAATTTTTGTTTTATGAGTTCTCGGCGTTCTTGACTTGTTACGCCAGTTGACTCTATAAATTTGTTTACTTGTGACAAGTCATTTTTAAAATCATCGTTGCTGATGTTGCTGCCGTATCCGAAGTATTCTTTCATTTGCTCATCGGTGATGCCATTTGCTCTTGTAATTATGGCCCAATCCTCAAGAGACAGTCCTAAGTACTCTCGGGCGACAGTTTCATCATCAAGTTGCTCTTTTGTAGCAAATAGCTTATGCAACTCTTCCGTTGATATACCTAAATATTGTAAATACAGCTTTATTTCTTCTTCAGCCAGGTTAAAGGGCATGTTGAAGGGGTATTTAGTATTAGGTAAAAGTTCTGAATAGACCTCTTCTAGATTACTGATACTGTTATTACCGTTAAGTAATTTATTCTCCAGTATTTCATTAACAATTCCGAGGTAAGGAATTAGCGTATATGTGTTTTCAGAGTCAAGAAGGATGCCTCTAATATCGGACCTTCTTTCATTGAGTTCATCATCTGCAAACTCATCATCCATGAGTTGTAATAAATCGGCCAGGTAAGCCGCTGGTGAGTACACGGTGCGTGCCTCATCACCTTTTTTAAAGTCAAGAGCTCCAAAAAGCTCCGCGTAATCAGGAAAGTTATCCATATGCTTATTCGGTTAGTATTGGTAATTCTTTTAAATAATTATTTGATGACCATCTCAAAATCAGAACGTAGGCGGGCAGACCAATGGCAATAACCCGCTGGTAGTAGACCTTTACATTATGTAGGGTCTGTAATTTTGAAATTGTGATAGGATGGCTATGGTGTACAAGCTGATCTTATTCTTGGGGCAATATTCCCTTTACAGCTTTCTAGAATTCGATGTGAATGGAACAAGGCGTCGGCAGACCTATTTTCCTTCTAGAGATTTTACTTGGTTTGCGTGAGGTTCTGCTTGTTGTAGTTTGTTCATGTACAGCAGTAAAAGCTGGCTTCTGATGCTAGTTGCTTTTTTGTATACTTCCTCCATCCGGGCGTCATTCTTTTTAAAGATTGCAAAGCATTTCTTTTTAAAAGCTTTTTTAGGCATGGCTGCTATCTGTATTGCTGAATGTATATTGGCCATCAGTAATGCCTTGATGGTTTTTGGATCGTTTTCTCCTAATACTCTGACTAAGCGCTGATAGGCCTTTATCTCTTTCAGTGTTTTTTCCTGACTTTCTTCAAGGCCTTTCCAGTTAAGGGTTTGTATCTGTTGTGGATTTGTAAGATTAGTTTTTGCCCAATCTAGGTTTTTGTTTTGTCTTAAAAACTTAGATAGATGTTTAAGGTGATCAGTTTTAACTTTTGTAGTCATGCTTTTCTTACTTTTAAAGTTTGAATGATTTCATGTTACAAATATGCTTATCAATCTTACTGAAAGGCGGATACTAACCGGTGTCAAAACATGGACTTCTTATGGACATTTTTTGCTATGGAGGAGGCAATTGAGGGATAGCAGGGTATAGATATAGTAAATAATTTTATGTTGAGTTATGATTGTACAAAGGCTGTTAGAATGATAATTAACAGCCTAGTTTTAACAGAGAAAATACTAATGTGAAACTTAGTTATGATAGACTTTTTTTTAAAAAAAACATAAAAATCTCCTCCTTTATCAATTCCTAACTTATCCTTAAGTCTGGTTTTTCTTTTTCGGAAAGATTCATCGCTCATATTTAGTCGGCTGGCAATGGTTTGGTTCCCTTCTTTTAATAACAGGCAACAGCAAATGAGTATATCGTCTTCTGATAATTTTGGGTATTTGTCCTGTAACTTATGTGCAAAACCAGGAAATACATGCTCTGTTTCATCCTTTACACTGTCTCTTCCATGTAACTTAGAGAGTTCACTCTCATAGTCATAAAGTAAGCCTGTAAGTTTGTTTTTATGCAGCGGGGTAGTGGCAATCATTTCCTCTATGTTGGCTTTAAAGTTCCGGATCATTTCTTCATAGATATTCACTTTACTTATACGGAGGTTTTCTTCTTTCTCAAGGCTTTCTTCCACTTTTAGAAACTGATCATAAGCTATTAAAGCTTTTTTTAAACGATTAATTAGTGATAGTCGGTTTAGGGTAATGGGCTTTTCTATATAATCAGTAGCTCCTAGCTTAAAGGCATGCTCCAGGTCTTCAGGTTGGGTGTATACACCAGTAATGATTAGAAACGGAAGATTACTTTTAACGGGGGAGGCTCCATGTCTCACTCGTTGAAGAATTTCTGTTCCTTGCGTATTACCCAGATGCCAGTCAGATATGACCGCATCTACTGGCACTTCTTTTAAAATTTCTAAGGCTGAGGTGGAACTTCCGGCCATTAAAATGTCATAGCCTTCGGCATAGAGACATTGTTCTATGGCTACGCGTGAGGTGTGGTCATCGTCTATAACCAAGATTGATTTTTCATTCATGTTACTCATCATTTATTTGGGTTAATTTTTCATAGGCAGAATGGTCGCAATATGATATTGCTTTTAATACAGCTTCTTTCCATGCCATTACTTGCTTGTTATCTTCACTTATTTCTTCGAGCACCCTTTTCACCTTAGAGGTCTGGTACACTTTTAAATGTCTGATTTTCTGTGCCCAGGCAGATATTTTCGGGTCGGTGTAATAGGAACTCATTTCTTTTTTGGAAGTAGAAAGAACTTTTACGGGCATGAGCCTTTGGTTTTTTACTGTTGGAGAAGTTTTTAACTGTATGGAAAATGTAGTGCCAATGCCCACTTCTGATTCTACAGTGATGTATGAATGATGGGCTTCCATTACTCTCTTACAGTAAGCAAGTCCAATTCCTTTGGATATTCCCCGTGGTGCAGATGGAGCCTGGTAGTTGAGGTCAAAAATATGAGGTAGATGTTCCTGCTCTATTCCAGGGCCTTCATCCTGAAATTGTATGATTATGGAAGTGTCAGATACTTGATGCGAAGAGATTTTAATGTATGCTCCCTGTGGTGAAAATTTCAGCGCATTATTAATAAGATTAAAGCAAACTCTCTTTATATGGTGCTGATCACCATATATGAATACGTCATGAATTTCACTGTGAATGCAGATGTTATTATTGCATGCCTTATAATTAAGGAGAGTAATGGTCTCATTTATGATGGCAGGTAATTTATACCAACTAGATTGAGGTGTTACTTCGTCTTTGCTTTCATCTTGCACCCAAACTATGCGCTGAATCATGTGTAGCATGGGAGCTATCACTATGTTGCTGGCCTTAGTAATTGAAGAGAACCCATCGAGCATGCCCGTAAGGTCGTGTGCGAGGTATTTAATGCTTTCAGATCGTATTTTTTGTAAGTCTTTTAAATACCGTGTTTTAGTGGTTAACTGAGTTATGTGTAGTTGTAGTTTTTCGTTTTCGTCTCTAAAACTGATCTTAATTTGACTTATTATGTATTTGTAGTAACATACCTTTATTAATAACATGAACCATATAATAGTAGCCGGTCCTTCGACAGGTGTGCTTTGCAATGTAAAAATGCTTGGCCAGGACATGACTTTTCGTTTATTGCCTACTATAGTGGTCATTACATCCTGCTCATGAGGATAGGAGACGAGGGTTATTCCTAATTTCACAAGTGAAAGGAGTAATTAAATAAAGATTGGGAAAATGTGTAGCTATAAAGCTGTGCTAATAGATTGGTCATAATCTATCATAAATAAGCTATAAGTAGTCGCATGAGGTATGCGGCCAACATTTAGCATGATACTTTATTGGATGTTTAATGAATATGTAGCTTATGCTTTAGAAATCTTATTAGAGGTAATAAGATATAGATAGTTTGTGCTATTGTATTTGTAATATTGATGTTTAGGGACTTAGGTTGGGTAGAAATCATTATTGAAAGGTTCAGGTGGTTCGTCAGAAAATAGTTTCACATAGCTTACATTGGTATTATTTACTTAGGGTTTAGTATACATAGTTGTGAGTTTAGTTAGAGAAGCCTCTGTTAACCTAAATATGCCTTATGGTGGGGCTAAATGAAAATAAGATGAGTGAATGACCTGAATTATTGAGTGAATGACCTGTTTTTTTTAGTGAACGAAAAAATGAATTAACATATCATCGTCAATAAATAGTAGGGGAGGGATTAATTCCATTAAAAACAAAAAGCCTTCAAATTTTCATTTGAAGGCTTTTCTGTACCCAGAGCCGGAGTCGAACCGGCACGTCCGAAGACATTGGTGTTTGAGACCAACGCGTCTACCAATTCCGCCATCTGGGCATTTTTTGTAAAAGCTGTCTTAAACGGCTTTCGGAATTGGGATGCAAAGATGTTTAAAGATTTTATATTTCCCCAATATTTAGGCAAGAATTACTTAACAAATATTAATCTTGCCTGTTAGCAATTAAAATGAAGGACGTTCTGAGTATTATAGCGATTTTACTTACTTCCATCATTGTGGTTGGAACAATAGTTCTCATGGGCTATCATTTCAGGGTCGTGGAGCTCGTGCTTATTGGTATCATAGTTTCCACTATCGGCATTATTCTGTTTATCAAATTCTTTCCGGGAGAGGATCATCAGCCACCGGAAAATAGAAAATAATTGATCAGAGCGTCTGCAGTCTTTTATGTGAAAAGGCTATAGGTTTGTCGCTGAAATGGATTTTGGTCTTTGCCCACACGCTTTTAAATAAATCCGAATGCCTGTAATTTTCCAAAGCTTCATCGTTTTCCCAATAACTATAGGTGGCTAGTATATTCGGCTGCTGATAATCTTGCTGTAGTTCCAGGTGGGTGCAGCCAGGGAAAGCCCTTATTTTATCTTTGTTTTCATTAAAGAGTGATAAAAAAGTATCAACAGCTTCAGGTTTAAAAGTCATTCTTACTATTCTTATCAGCATGATTTTATTCTTCAAAGTTAATAGTCACGGGGCTATCATAGCCAAGGCCCAGCAGTTCTGAGGCTATGCCCTGGTTAATGCCTATCTCTAGCAAGCCCTGATCATTGAAAATGGAAAACACATCTCCCGCTTCTACCTGATTGAGGCTGTTGTTTACTCTGTTTACAGTCTCTCTGCTAAAATGTATGGTGAATTTTTTCTCTTTACTAAGTATATCAAAAGTGGTTTTGTCAATATTAGTAATCAGATTACCATAATGATCTACCCTGATGATATTTCCGCTAATCTGCCTCTTATTGGCTTTAAGGTGCCTGCCCAGCATTCTTTTAATGCGAGTGAGCGGAGTGCCCAGGCTCTGTAGCTTGCTACCTCCGGCCAGTTTGGCGGCAGCAGGAGCAAACACCTGCTTAGCGGGGAAGGTGGTCTGTAGGTCAGCAGTATTAAGATCTACCTGCTCACGAGGTTCCTGATCACTGATAAGGCCTAGTAAGCCATTGTCTGTAGTAATGAAATAATGACCTTCCAGCTCCGCAGCAATATATTTATCTCCTGATTGGCCTATAGAATTTACAGCTACAATGTGAATGGTGCCTTTGGGGAAATCCTGAAATACGGCTTTGAGCACATAGGCAGCATGGGCTATGTCACAAGTGTTAATCTGGTGACTGATGTCTACTATATTGATCCCTGAATTAGAAGATAATATTTTCGCTTTAACGGCTGACACATAGTGATCACTTTCCCCGAAGTCAGACAAAAAGGTGATTATGGCCATATAAGCATAAAGGATTTTAGTAGTGAAGGGTTAATATTTATTCTATAACAATTGTTAATAGTAAACTACCCGTTTTGAACGGCAATTGTTATTATGTATTTTTGTATAAGGCAAAATTAACCAAAAATTAACCATTAAAAATCCGATTTAAAATTAATTAGCATTTGGTAGAAAAAGTCATTACGCTGGAAAACATCTCCCTCATTGATTTCCTGGGAGTGCAAAACAGAAACATATCAGAAGTAGCTTCAGCTTTTCCAAAAAGCAAGATTGTTTCGAGAGGCAATGAGATAAGAATAAAAGGTAGTACTACCGAAATTCTTAAGATCAACGATATCCTCAACTCACTCATCGCACATTATCATAAGTATGGCAAGGTAACGGAAGAGAATGTTCAAAATTACCTTACTAAAGAGGCAGAAGATAAGCTGCCTGATGAGGATGAGGTATTGATATACGGTACCAGAGGTTTTGTTATAAAGCCGAAAACCATAAATCAGCAGAAGCTGGTATATGCGGTGAGAAATAACGACCTGGTATTTGCTTTAGGGCCTGCCGGTACAGGTAAAACCTATATATCTGTAGCCTTGGCGGTGAAAGCCCTGAAAAATAAGGAGGTAAAGAAAATCATCATTACCAGGCCTGCTGTGGAAGCCGGAGAAACACTCGGTTTCTTACCCGGTGACCTGAAGGAAAAATTAGATCCATACTTGAGGCCTATTTATGATGCCTTGTTTGATATGGTGCCTTCTGAGAAGCTAAAGTATTACATGGAAAATAATGTGATAGAAATAGCTCCTTTGGCTTATATGCGTGGTAGAACCTTGAATAATGCCTTTATCTTATTAGATGAAGCGCAGAATACCACTCCTATGCAAATTAAAATGTTCCTGACCAGAATGGGGCCTAACTCTAAGGTGATCATCACAGGGGATAGCTCTCAGATAGATTTGCCTAAAAAGCAAAAATCTGGACTGATAGAGTCAGTGAGGATATTGAAAGATGTGAATGGAATAGGCTTTGTAGAGCTCACCGGTAAAGATGTGGTGAGACACAAAATAGTGAAGAGCATTATTTCAGCTTATGATGATTACGAAAAGAAAGAAGAAGATGCTAAAGGCGGAGCTGGTCAAAGATAAAGAAGTACTCCAAAAGGTATATGAGATAAGGCGAGAAGTGTTCATAGAGGAGCAAAATGTGCCTGAAGAAGAGGAATATGATGAATACGAAGAAGTCAGTTATCACTTCGTGGCCTGGGATGATCTGGAACCTTGTGGAGCTGCCAGATGGCGAGAAACAAAGGATGGGGTGAAGCTTGAACGCTTTGCGGTAAGAGAGCCCTATAGAGGAAAAGGAGTAGGTAGCCTTTTGGTGAAAACCGTACTGGAGCATATTGCTTCATTACCAGAAACAGAAGGAAAGAAACTTTATCTCAATGCTCAGATTTCTGCTATGCCTCTTTATGCTAAATTTGATTTTAAGCCCGAAGGCGAGCGTTTTATGGAATGCGATATCGAACACCAGCAAATGGTGAAATGACATAGTCTTCCTTTAATTTCATATCTGATCAAGTAGCTAAGAGCATTAAAGGCACATTCGCGAAAGGAGTCATAGAAGAGTACTGCGTTATTTTTATTAAATTAAGGTATGCTTCAGTGGATACCTTATGCTTTTGTAAGAATAGCTATTAGTTTTATAGCGGGTATCTTGATGGCCTTGAACTATCCTTTTCTACCAAGGCGAGAGGCGGTAATCATAGCTGTACTTTTCTGTTTAGGCTATTTAATCCTTTTTATTCTTTTAAGGAAGAAGCTATTTTACTTTCATTATTGGCTGGCGGTTGCTGGGTTTGGTGCCATTTTTTCTTTAGGGTATTTATGTGTTTTATGGCATAATCAGTCTTTAGATAAAGATCATTTGCTAAATGCTAGCGGTGAGGTGGAATACTACACTGTTCTTATTAATAAACCTCCGGTTGAAAAAGAGAACACCTTTCAATACGAAACGGAGCTGATGCAATATCAGGCCGCAGGCATTTGGAATACAGCAAAGGCCAGAATGTATCTTTATTTAAGGAAAGATACGCTGTTTCATTATGGAGATCAGCTTTTGATAAAAGGCAGTCCAAATGAAGTGGAGGCGCCTAAAAATCCGCATGAGTTTGATTATAAGCAGTTTCTGAGTTATAAGAATATTTACCACCAGAGTTTTGTAAGGGCAGGAGAGTATTTGCTGTTGGGGCAGGAGGCGAATTCATTTTTCAAATGGTCTTATGAGTTAAGACAGTGGGCAGCTCATCAGCTGGAAAGAAATATTACAGGCCAGCGAGAGTTAGGTATTGTAAAAGCGCTGGTGCTAGGGCTTAAAGATGACTTAGATGATGAAGTGCAAAAAGCATATGCTGCCTCGGGAGCTATGCACGTGCTGGCAGTATCTGGGTTACATGTAGGCATAATATACATGATTATTACAGTAGCTTTTGGTGGGCTGAAACAGGTGAAGTATGGCTCCTGGCTGTTAGCGCTAATCTCATTGCTGATGCTTTGGGCTTATGCCATGCTTACGGGGTTCTCTGCTTCAGTTTTGCGAGCTACTACTATGTTCTCGGCTATCGTTATTGCTAAGGCTACTGGCAGACAAACTAATATTTATAACACCTTGGCTGTATCCGCCTTTATGCTCCTGCTTTTTGATCCATATCTGATTATGTCAGTAGGTTTTCAGCTGTCTTACCTGGCTGTGCTAGGGATTGTGTACGTACAGCCTAAACTTTATGGGCTTTATGTTTTTGATAGTAAGGCAGCAGATTGGGCATGGAGTCTAACGACAGTGTCTGTAGCTGCTCAACTGGCAACCTTTCCTTTGGGGCTTTTTTATTTTCATCAGTTCCCGACCTACTTTTTCTTGTCAAATATTATTGTAATTCCAGGGGCGTTTTTGGTGCTGTTCGGAGGTTTGGGAGTTATTTTTATTGGCGTATGGGAAGCTGGAGCGCATTATTTAGGCTTGGTAGTAGAGGGGATTGTCTGGATTATTAATACTATTTTATTTTACTTTAAAGAATTGCCTTTTTCTCAAATTACTGAAATACATTTAACTGCTTCAGAAATGGGACTCATCATTGCTGCTATTGTGTCCTTTTTGTTGTTATTTCAATTGAAAAGTATTCGTTGGGCTTATACGTCTCTTATATTGGCTTCACTGTTTAGTTTGGTTAGACTATGGGGAATGGTGGAAAGCGCAGAAAGTAAGGTGGTCTTTTATTATATACAAGGGCAAAGCGTAATTGATTTTTTCTCTAATCATCATTTAGTTGCCTATGAATCTGACTCCACTAGCGCTGCAGCAGGCTTTCATGTGGAAGGGAATCGGTTAAGCAAGCATGTCACCTCCAAAGTAACTTGTGCTGATTATAACGGTTACAGAAAGCAGCACGGAATAGAGTTTATTGTATGGAAAGAAAAGCTCTTCGTTATTCTTTCAGATTCCATTCCGGATCAACTGAAGTTTCTGGAGCCTGTCTCCGCAGATGTGCTGGTGGTTAGCAAAGGCTTTCAAAAATCTCTTACCTGGATGAATGATAATTTTGACTATGATCAACTGATTATTGATAGCTCTGTTAATCATTGGAAGCAGCAAAATATGCAAAAAGAAGCACAGCAATTACAAATAGAATGTAGGCCTGTAGATTCCGGTGCTATTATTATAGATATTTAAATGAAGCTATATGCAATTTGTAAAATATGATATTGAAGATAAAATAGGGTATATCACTTTAAATAGGCCTGAAAAGAGGAATGCCCTCAGCTATGAGGTGGTGTCTGAGTTAAAAGAGGCCTTTAGTAGAGCTTCTGCTGATGACGAGGTGAAGGTAATTGTGCTAGCCGCTGAAGGCAAAGCATTTTGCGCTGGCGCAGACTTGGCTTATATACAACAGTTGCAGAGTAATACCTTTGAAGAAAATCTGGAAGATTCAAATCATTTGAAAGAGCTCTTTTATCAGATTTATACGCTCAATAAAGTAGTAATAGCACAAGTTCAGGGGCATGCTATTGCTGGTGGCTGTGGTTTAGCTACGGTATGTGATTTTGTATTTACAGTGCCTGAAGCAAAATTCGGGTATACTGAGGTGAGAATCGGTTTTATTCCGGCCATAGTTAAGGTTTTTCTGCTTAGAAAGATAGGGGAGATGAAAAGTAAACAGCTTCTGCTAACAGGAGAGTTGATTACGGCGTCAGATGCAAGTAATTATGGATTAATTAATAAAATTGTCAATCTGAAGCAATTGAAAATTGAAGTGAGGAATTTTGCCGAAATGTTAATAAAAAATAATAGTGGTCAATCTATGGCTTTTACTAAGCAAATGATAGCCAAAGTGCAGGAAATGTCTTTGGAGCAGGCTTTAGACTATGCCGCTGAAAAAAATGCAGAAGCCAGAGCCACTGATGATTGCAAAAAAGGTATTAGTTCATTCTTAAATAAGGAGCCTATTAATTGGTGAATAGAGTAGGCTTTTTCTGGTATCGTTTTCTGATAGTTAATATAGGATTAGTGATATTAATTTGGTAACATAGTAGCTTACTTTAATACTAATTAACCTATGCAAGTATTTCTGAACCTACGTAAAATTTGTTTGTCAACCTTAATTGTTTTAGTGTGTACCTCGGTCTATGCGCAGTACCGGGGAGATACCTGGAAACAGGTACAAGCTTCTGGAGGAGGGACTATTTCTCTCGCTTATGTGGAAACTCCGGGATTTGTCTATAAAGATCAGTCTGGTCAATTAACAGGCATCTGTATAGATATTATGAATGACTTTGTTGAATATGTTGAAAAAACTAAAGGCGTATCATTGTCTACCAAGTTTGTGGGAGATGGCACCAGTTTTAGTGGCATGTTTGATAAGGTGAAAGCCAGTAGTGGAGGTGTTTTTGGTTTGGGTAATATAACTATTACAGATGCCAGAAAGAAAATTTTAAAATTCAGTCCTCCATTTATCACTAATAATGCTATTCTCATTACTCAGTCAGGTGTGCCTACACTGAGTAACTTAAGCAATATTGGTAGCACCTTTGCAGGATTAACTGCTTACGCCGCCAAAGGAACGCTTAATGAGCAAAGATTATTGGCTATAAAGAAAAACTATTTTCCTGCCATGAAAATAGCCTATGTGTCATCTAGCCTCGAAGCTGAGGATAAAGTTTTGGCAGATCCCAAATCTTTTTCGTATCTTGATCTGGCATTCTATCTGGATGCACTAGCCCAGGGTAAACCTTTAAAGAGACACCCTGTTGGAGATAAGTCTTCAGAAAGATTTGGCTTTATTATGCCAAAGAATAGTGACTGGGGACCTTTAATGGAAGAGTTTTTCGCAGCTAACGGTGGTTATACTAATAGTGTTTCCTATAAAAAGATTCTCACAAAACATTTAGGAGATACCGGGGTTAAACTTTTAGCCGCAGTGCAATAAAGACTACATTACCTAAACAAAACAAACAAACGATTAAGAGGTAGCAGTGATACTGTTACCTCTTTTTTTGTGCCAATTAAGGTGGTTGTTTTGTAATCTCTACGTATATTTTGCCCCTATGAAACCAACTTTGGAGGTGCTAAAGAAATACTGGGGCTATGATAGCTTCAGAGCGGTACAGGAAGAAATTGTTGATTCTGTGCTTTCAGGGCATGATACCCTGGCATTACTGCCTACAGGAGGAGGTAAATCTGTGTGCTTTCAGGTACCCGCCATGATAAAAGATGGTGTGTGTATTGTAATAACGCCACTCATTGCTCTTATGAAAGATCAGGTAGAGCAGCTCAAAAAACGAGGAATTAAGGCTGAGGCTATTTACTCAGGCATGGGTAAGCGGGAGATTGACATCAAGCTGGATAACTGTGTCTATGGCGAAGTGAAATTTTTATACCTGTCACCAGAGCGGTTACAAACGGAGCTTTTTCAAGAGCGCGTGCAAAAAATGAAAGTGGGGCTGTTAGCAGTAGATGAATCACACTGTATTTCTCAGTGGGGCTATGATTTTAGACCTGCCTATCTGCACATAGCTGAAATAAGAGAGCTGATACCCGAGGTAAATGTGATAGCGCTTACTGCTACGGCTACACCCGAAGTGAAAGCTGATATTCAGGAAAAACTTCAGTTTAAAAACGGGAAGGTATTTCAAAAGAGCTTTTCCAGAAGCAATTTGTCATATTCCGTAAGGGCGGTAGAAGATAAGGATCGGAAGCTGCTGGAGGTGCTGAGAAATGTGCGAGGAACAGCTATAGTTTATGCCCGCAGTAGAAAGGGCACCAAGGAGATAGCTCAGTTTCTGTATAAAAATGGCATATCAGCTGATTATTATAATGCAGGCCTTTCTCATGAAGAGCGAGTGAGAAAGCAAGATGAGTGGATCAATGATAAAAGGCGGGTGATGGTGGCTACCAATGCCTTTGGTATGGGTATCGATAAGCCGGATGTTCGTGTGGTGGTGCACATGGAGCTGCCACAAGATATAGAGTCTTACTATCAGGAAGCAGGTAGGGCAGGTAGAGATGAGAAAAAAGCCTATGCGGTAATTATTCATAACCAGTCTGATGTGGAGGATCTGGAGCAAAGAATAAAGCAACAGTATCCATCAGTTGACTTCTTGAAAAAGGTGTATCAATGCCTGGCTAATTATTATAAATTGGCCGTTGGTAGTGGTTTGGGGCAGAGCTTTAATTTCGATATTCAGGAATTTTCTGATATGTATCAGCTCAACCATATGGATGTATACTATGCTCTGAAGAAGCTGGAAGAAGAGGAGCTTATACAATTCAATGAAAGTTTTTATAACCCTTCATTAATTCACATAGCGGTTGATAATAGAAGGCTTTATGAGTTTCAGATAGCCAATGCGAAATATGATGTCTTTATAAAAGTACTTTTGCGCATGTATGGCGGGGAGCTTTTTAATAATTTCATGAAGATTTCTGAAGGGCAGATTGCCAGGTTGATGGGGATTAATGATAAGGAGGTAGTGAAAATGCTGCGGAAGTTGGCTGAACTGGGTGTAATAGATTATGATGAGAGAAAGGATAAGCCACAAGTATTTTTTAGTACTCCTCGTAAAGATGCTACCAACTTAAAGCTAAACCAAAAGCGACTGAAGGAGCGCGAAGATAATGCTCTGGCTAAAATGAGGGCTATGATCAATTATGTACAAAGCACGAATGATTGTAGAACACGGCTGCTGCTAGAATATTTTGGTGAACTGGATTATGATCATTGTGGAGTGTGCGATATTTGTGTTGCCAATAAAAATGAGGGAGGAGATGATGCTGCCAAGCAATACCAGGAAGAAGTGATTAAGATGCTAACCAGTGAACCTCACACACTTGATGAGCTGATTTTTAAAATGCCTCCCGCCAGTAAAGATGTAATATTAGAAATGATAAGAGAAATGATAGATGTAGGGGACTTGATGTACGATGAACAGAGGAGGTTACATTTATCACAATAAATAATGAAGACAGAAACATATCAATTATATAAGGAAAGAATACCTCAGCAAGGACAGCATATTATTGCTAGTTATGATGATGAGGGTATTATCGTTTACCAGGCTTTCAGGCCTTCAATAGCGGCTTATGCGGTGGAGCATCAGAGGTTTGGTGGTGCTGATTATAGTTTTGAAAGAATGAGCTGGATAAAGCCCAACTTTTTATGGATGATGTACCGTGCCGGTTGGGCTACTAAGGCCGGTCAAGAAAAAATATTGGCCATAAAAATTAGTCATGCAGGCTTTGAACAGATATTAGAAGAGGCTACTTATTCATCTTTCAATGGAAAGGTTTATGATAGTCACGAAGCATGGAAAGCTGCTTTAGAGCAGACTGAGGTTCGCTTGCAGTGGGATCCTGATCATGGACCAAATGGAGAAAAGCTGGAAAGGCGTGCTATTCAGCTGGGCATGAAAGGGGATATATTAAAGAAGTTTAATGAAGACTTTATTATAAGTATTGAAGATGTAACTGACTTCGTGGCTCGCCAGCGGGAAGAGATCAAAAATCATGATCAGCTGCTTGTGCCGGCAGAGCAGGTATATAAAACATCTGCTCCTTTGGCTCAAAAACTTCAGTTAGATTAGTTGTAGAATCTTCTGAATATAGTATTGATTTCATCCGGGCTTAGGTGCTCGGGTTGCTTTTGGCAAGCTAGAGTAACAATTTCATTTACGGCAAACGGATTAAGTCCCATTTTTAAGCCAAGATCTTTACAGAAGGAAATTTCTAAGTCATCTATGCTGGCATCTATACACATAAGTATAAGTAGCCTGTGGAAGAGAGGTATAATCTGATGCTCAGTTCTAGGTAATGATCTTTTTTCTACACCCAGGGTTTCCAGTTTTACTAATTCTAGTTGGTCTATGCCCATTCTTTCGGCTACCTTATAAATGTAAACAGATTCGATTTTCTGAATAGATTCATCTGCTTTGGCCAGGTTCATCAGGTCTAGTAAATGGCTTAGTTTTTCGTCTTTAGAAAGTGACATAGATAGGTTTTAGTATAAAAAAAGAGGTCATATCAAAAGCAACTTTTAAGTCCGTTTGGTCATCGAAATTTCAATGATGTTGAAATTCGAACACTTTATGAACTTCACTAATGAAGTGGCTACTTTTGAAACAACCTCTTTACAATGATTTATTAAAAATTAATCTTCCAGAGCTTTTACGCCAGGTAGTTCTTTTCCTTCCATATATTCAAGAAGGGCACCACCACCAGTAGATACGTAAGATACTTTGTCTCCGTAGCCCAGGTTGTTAATAGCAGAGGCTGAGTCACCACCGCCAATTAATGAGAATCCACCGTTTTCAGTAGCCTTAACCACAGCTTCAGCTATGCCTTCAGTACCTACTGCAAAGGTTGGGAATTCAAACACACCCATTGGTCCGTTCCAAAGTACGGTTTTAGATTGAGCTACTGTGTCAGAGAATAATTTGATAGTATCAGGTCCGATGTCTAGTCCTTGCCATTCTCCATCTATTTCACCAGCTTTCACTATTTTAGTGTTAGCATCGTTACTGAAGTCATCAGAAGCAACAGTATCAACAGGTAAAATAAGGTTTACACCTTTAGCTTTGGCTTTTTCGATTAGTTCTAGCGCTAAGTCCATTTTATCGGCCTCTAATAAAGATTTACCGATCTCTCCGCCTTGAGCTTTAGAGAATGTATATGACATGCCTCCACCGATGATCAGGTTATCTACTTTATCAAGAAGTTTTTCAATGATAAGGATCTTATCAGAGATTTTAGCTCCACCCATAATAGCGGTGAAAGGTCTTTCAGGATTATTTAATACTTTTTCAGCATTTTCTAATTCGGCAGACATTACATATCCACTTACTTTTTCCTCGAAAAACTGAGCTACAATACTAGTAGAAGCATGCGCGCGGTGAGCAGTTCCAAAAGCATCATTTACATAAATATCTCCTAATACAGATAATTGCTTAGCAAATGCTTCATCTCCTTTGGTTTCTTCACCGTGGAAACGAAGGTTTTCTAATATTAAAATTTCTCCTTCTTTAAGTTCTGCTGCTTTAGTTTCAGCTTCAGAACCAACACAGTCAGAGGCAAATTTTACTTCAGTACCAAATCTTTTAGAAAGTTCTGCCACTAAATGTTTCAATGAGAACTTCTCTTCAGGGCCTCCTTTTGGTCTGCCCAGGTGAGACATAAGTATGGCAGAACCACCGTCATCAAGTATTTTTTTGATGGTAGGTACTGCTGCTTTTATACGCGTATCATCAGTGATTTCATATTTTTCATTCAGTGGAACGTTGAAGTCCACTCTTACTAAGGCTTTTTTTCCTTTAAAATTAATATCGTCTATTGTTCTCATATAGCTGATTTTTTTGATGCTTTAAATATCTGTAAATATATATTAAACTGCATGGTTGATGGTCAGTTTTTTGATGATATATGTCATTTAATAACCGTCTTGAAGCTTGCTAGCTCATAATGCAGGAAAACCTCAAATTATAAGTGAAAATGTGCTGTTTTCTTATTTGACCGCAGCTCTTTTTAGTCGGTCATTAATAGCTAAACCTAAGCCGTGGTTAGGTGCTTGTTCCGCCAGAATAACTTCAATATCAGGCTGATCTAGTTGGCGCAGGGCAGCGAAAAGGTGCTGTGCTGCGGTAGTCACTTCTCCATCGGGCGCTAATATTATAGAATGCTCATTGGCTATACCTGGCAATGGTTGGTTGAAGGTGATGGCAGCAGTAGTTCGGTCTTTTGAGTAGACATTAAGCTCATCAAAAGAGCCCAGAATAATCTTTTTTCCTGGTGAGTAATGAGAAGCTAACATACCAGGAGCTTTGGGGTTGGAAGAAGAATGATCATTTACGTTGACCGGACCAATCACTTTTTCAATACTTTCTTTACTGGTTCCGCCTAGCCGGTAAATGGTAGGTTGATGTGCTTCGTTAAAACCTACTATGGTAGATTCGATACCTATTTGACATGCGCCTCCATCGAGTATATAATCAATTTTCGACCCAAGCTGGTCATTTACGTGCATGGCGGTGGTAGGGCTTACATACCCAAACGGATTGGCACTGGGCGCTACCAGAGGAAACTCTATCTGCCGTAGAAGTTCAAGAGTCAGTGCTTGCTTTGGAATTCTAACCGCTACGGTATCCAGGCCGGAAGTGACCAGATCAGGAATAATAGACTTGCGAGGCAGCAGGAGGGTAAGCGGTCCTGGCCAGCAGGTTTCTGCGAGCTTATGCGCAGCGTCTGGAATTTCAGTAACCAACCCAGATAGTGCTTCTAAAGAATGAGTGTGAGCGATTAAAGGGTCAAAAGCAGGGCGCTGCTTTACTTCGAAAATATGAGCCACAGCATTGGGATTAAAGGCATTGCCAGCCAATCCGTATACAGTTTCTGTAGGGATAGCCACTAGAGCACCACTCTGCAGTAGGCTTTTAGCATGATCAATATCTTTTCCTATTTCTGCCATACAATCACATAAATTTTATAAATGGCAAAGCTATTATATAAACTTTAATTAATGATCTCATTGTATGAAGTTTAGCTACAAATAACATCTGAGAAGGTGATGATGTTAGTTAAGACGGATATATTTCAATGGTATGCGCCTTTGAAAATTATTCTATCTTTAAGCCAACAACCAAAACATAAAACATGAGCTCAAAAACAAGATCAACACTGAAAGTACTCTCAGTAGTTTTATTTGTAATGTGGGTATTGATGGCCCAGTCTTACATAATAATACCTGTCCTGCAGCCGTACCTGTTCTGGATAGTGATATTAAGTTTTATCTTGCTATTTATCGCTGCCCGCTGAGGCAAGTGTTTTTTTGGCCATTCTCAATATACTTCTTTCGGTGGTGTATTGATGAAGGTCAGAAATCGGCACCCACTGTAAATCATTAGACTCATGATTGATTTGTAAGGGCTTGCTGCTATCCGCTTCAAACAAAAACCTGACATCATAGTGTAAATGCTCCGGATCTTGCTTTCTGGCCGGTATGGTATGTATATCTATGTCAAAAATAGCATGGCTAACCAGTTTTATGTCTGAGAGGCCTGATTCTTCAAGCGCTTCTTTCATAGCCACAGCTTCTACATCAGGATCACCATCAGCATGGCCGCCCAGCTGCAACCACCGATCTAGCTTGGCATGGTGTGTAAGCAAGGTCTTTTCTCTTTTGAGATCAAGAATCCAGGCAGATCCGGTAACATGGCCTATTTGTAATGATCTTTCAAAGCAGTCTTCGTTAGCTTCAACAAAGCTTAAAAACAAAGCCCTGAATTTGGCTTCTTCTTCAAATTCAGGGCGATATTCGTTTAATTTATTGATTAAATCTTGTCGGTGCACTATTCTATAACAATGGTTATTTTGTTCATCTTACCTTCTTCCAATACATCAGTTTGAACGCCTGCGCCGATGTTATTCTTATCACCTTTTTCAGCGTTAATGAAATAGGTTTTAGGCTCCAGGTCTTTGAA
This sequence comes from Fulvivirga maritima, assembly GCF_021389955.1. Classification (NCBI taxonomy): domain Bacteria; kingdom Pseudomonadati; phylum Bacteroidota; class Cytophagia; order Cytophagales; family Fulvivirgaceae; genus Fulvivirga; species Fulvivirga maritima. The sequence goes on along the minus strand of NZ_CP089980.1, from coordinate 147,707 downwards.
TTTAACTTCTCCTTTTTTGTCAGTATACTGAACTTCAGTGGCAGGATTGGTCTCTGCTCTATAGTCTTCTTCAGAACCATAAAGCTGCACTGATGCACCTTCCTCTATGTTACCAAGTTCATTGAGTACTTTTAGTTTTAGGGAAGTCTTTAACACATCTGCTGATGAGAAAGAACAAAGTCCTATGATTACTATAGCAACGAGTGAGATGTTTATTCTTTTCATATTTTTTATTTCTGTTTTATCTTGCTCAACAAAATTATCGAATTAATGTTATTCCGCCACGCTGTTCAATAATACCTTTTTCAGGTTCAAATTCGCTGCGGAATTCCACTTTATAGGCATACGTTCCTCCTTGCACCGGTCTGCTAGGGTCATTATCGTAGCCGCCGTTCCAGCCTTCAGTTTGCATCTCTGTAAGGTTGCCTGACTGGAAGATCATTTCTCCCCAGCGGTTGAAGATGTATATCTGAAAGTCTGTATCATCAACTAAAAAGGGGAATATTTTCCATGACTGATTATCAGGGTTGCCACTGTTTGGATTAAAAGCATTAGGAGCATTGATCCTGCCTTCGCAGTCTTCTACTACTTCTATTACACCTTCTGTAATACAGCCTTCGGCATTAGTGGCCTCAAAGTTAATGCGCCCTGTTACTTCCGCTATAAGGCTATCGCCTGCAGCGGAAAAACGATAGCCATCTACTGTAGAGGCGCCGCCAGCACCCGAAGGGGCTATTTCTACGCCATCTTCGTCATACCAGATTACGGAGATAAATCCACCTGGCAGGTTTTCTAGCATGAGATACTTTCTATCTAAAGAATTTTCGAAAGGACAAATAGCATATCTGCTTTCATAAGGATTTTCATTAGGCTGAGGGAACATCACGGTAACGCTCAGCGTAGTGTCACAAGTATTGATTCCATCTCCTGCAGCTGTAACCTGGTAAGTGCCAGGCTCTGTTATTAATATGATGCTGTCGCCTTCTACTGTCATAGAGGGGGAAACAATAGGAATAGATGTACTTGGGGTAGAATAAGGAACTCTGGCCAAAGTCTCTCCACAAACCACAAATTCTGAAGGCAAGTTCAGGTCAATGGCAGGAGGAGGTGTACCTGTTATGGATGCGGTAGTAACACAACCTCCAGCATCAGTAATTTCTACATAATACTCTCCGGTAGCAAGAGGTTGATAAGGCAAGTTAGTACTTTCAGTGCCTGAAGCTACCAGCCTGTTAGAGCCTTGAGTAAATATTTGCCAGCTATAAGTGGCTGGTGTAGCTGAAGCTGGTGCAAAAGTGAAGCCGTTGATTACTCCCTGATCATTGCTGCAGCCAGTATTAACACTAATGTCGTTAGGAGAATATCCGGCAGGGTCATTCAGTCTAATGGTTCTGGTGTCAATACATCCGGTTAATGTATTGGTAGTAGTTACGGTGTAGAATCCTGCTGAAAGGTTTTCAATAACCATGTTGTTAGAAGTAACTTCTGTGGCAGGATAAGAAACCGGGCCGTTTACTGTATAGCTTAATGGGTTGGTAGCCGCATTAAAGTTAGGGAAGTTGGCTAATACACTACCATCAGCAATTCCACATAAAGATGGTGGGTTTTGTACAGCTAATGTAAATGAAGGCAGTGGATTAATAATGAAGTTTTGAGGAGTCATATTCACTTCATTATTGTCACAATCATTAGTGATAGTGGTGAGGACTTGATAAACGCCTGGTGCCGGAGGAGTAAAAGTAAACTCGGTTGTGGTTTGGTTTAATTCTACCGGGCCTCTCAGATTATTTCCAGCATCATCAAAAATATTAACCAGATAATGTTCCAGATAAAGAGGATTGCTTACGCTGATCACTACGGACTCTTCAAAACAGCCTCCTGCTACATTAATGCTGGCTCCCGGGCTAGGAGAGCTAATGTTCTGGATGAAGTTAGGTAAGCCTTGTTCGCTGGACGTTCCTGCTGCAAGGCCAAAGTCTTCAATGTTAATTTCATCATCCCAGTCTATATTAGGGTTAGTAATTCTGGACACCACTTGTTGACCCTGTGCCGCTACGTAAAGCATACCATCAGGGGCTATTTGTAAGGCTCCTAACATGGTGCCGGCATCATCAATATCATGTCTCACTGAGTCACGAATATACTCTATTGGAGTGGTGGTGTTCACTAATGTAGTAGTGTCTACTTTTCCATCTGAAAATGTGGCTGGGGCTTCCCTGAACGGTAGCAAAAAGGTTCGAGCCATCAGGGCTGAAGGATACACCATATACTTGTCCGCTAGCGTTGGGAGACGAAGGATTGAGAACATCTTTAGGGTTGTTTATCTCTAGCAGAATTCTTTCTTCTATCACACCAGTGCTATCTGTAAATTGTAGTAGGTCTACAAAGTTGTTGTTGTCATCTTCAGAGTAGGCTACGGCTAATAGTCCTGAGCCACTTAAAGTCATATAGCCTCTTGATTTTCTTTCTGAGTTGTGCGTAGGTCCTACATTAGAGATAACCGGACTGCCTATTCCATCTCCTTGAATAGGGAAGGCTTTGAAGTTGTCATTGCCATATTCATGTACTATAACCCAGTTTTCTGTACCGGTGAGTCTTTCTGTTACGCTGGTGGCTAGTGTGGTGATTAATTCATTATTGGCATTGTATACCATGGCCCCCAGAGTATTATTGCTTTCATCTTTGCGGTCATAAACGGCATATTGTAGATCATAAGTGCCGTCTCCGTAAACTTCCTGAGTAGTGAAAATATAAAAAAGTGTTTCATCATCAGGAAAAGGAACTATAAGGGCTGATTGCGTACTTCCTTGATCGCCACCTAGTTTATCAGTAGGGGTGAGTAAGTTGCCTTCCTGATCATACACATCGACGCCATCAGTATAAAAAAGTGGTTCGCCATTTCTATCACAATAGATGGTGCAGCCTTCAGGAGTAGTAAGCTGATTTCCGCCATCAAAAACAGCAAGATCACCAAATGGGATAGGTTCAGCAGTGCCACTGTTAAAGTCTATGCCCGCATTATTGCCAAAATACCATACGTTTGAGCGTTGCTTGTCTTCTCCATAAGTGTTTACGGTTATGCCAGCATGCGTAGAGCAGCCAGAACCATCAGTAGCTATAACATAATAATATCCACTAGAGTCTGGTGTTAAGGTGTTGCCCGTGTCGCCATTAGACCAAATAATAGAAGTGGGTGAGCCACTAATTTGAGCTTCTACAGAGGCAGTGCCATTTCCATTGGGTGAGTAATCGCTAGCGGGGTAGTCAATTAAACAAAATGTAGTATCAGATCTTAGTGTGATTTGTATTTCAAAGGCAATGATCGTAATCGGGTGAGTTACGGTAGCAGAATCTCCATTAAGATAAGCGGTAAGTGTTACATCAAAGGTGTTGGCTTCCTGGTAGGTATGGGTAGGTGCTAACTGAGATGAGCTTCCATCATCACCAAAACTCCAGCTAACACTATCCGCTCTAGGGTCTATGGTAGGATAGAAGAAGGTTTCTTCATTTTGGCAAGTGCCAGAGTAAGTAAAGTCAGCGCTGAATGTCGGGTTAATTTCTGCTAAAAATGTAGGAAACTGCTGTCCATTGAAATTAGTGTTTTGAAATGCTCTGGCTTCATAAAGAACCTGGCTGGCAGTAGTATCCGGAGCATTAATTCTGCCTACCAGAAAATTGCCAGCTCCGTTTTCATATAGGTGGTAAATAGCACTGTCAGGAGCCATTTGTAAACCATAGCTGTTAGTGAGTGTGTTGGCGGTGTTTACTAATTCTATAGTAGGTGTTGGTATGGCACTCAGGTCTACTTGTGCTAACACTTCGTCACCTCCAAAATTACCAGATACATATAATAATTGCCCGTTATTAGACCATTCTGTATCATAGGCACTGTTGAATCCGCCTATGGTAATGCCGGCCGTAAGTGCTCCGGTAGCGCGATCTATATTGATAATTTGCAAGTCCGTTGCTGGGGAGGCTACGGCAATAGCTCTGGTAGCCTGGTTAAATGATAAGTTTCCGGCAGAAAGGGCCGAGCCTATATTATAAGTTACTGGTGGCTGAAGGCCGGCACTGTTTATTTCAGATACATTATAAGCATCAGAGCCGTCTACCTGAGTGATAAGCCAGAAAGTTTCTTTAGTATCATTAGGGATTATAATCATTCCCTGAGAAAGGTTGGTTAGCCCGGCGGCAGAAACGGTTCCAGTTACTTCTCCTCTGGAAGGCTCAGGAAAGGTGGCATTTCCGGTGGCATTCATATCTACGGTGGTTGCCAGCAGGTTGCCAGCAGGGTCTTGACTGAAGATGAAATATTGTCCTGCATTACCAGGAACGGCACAAATGGCTATGCCCTGACTAAGAGCAGCTCCTGAAGCGATGTTGCCATTAAACATAACGTTGCCAGTAGCTTCATAAACCGTAAGTCCATCAGTATAAAAAAGGACAGTACCTGTTACGGGATCAGTGGCTACGGCTGACATGCCGGTGCCTAAAGGTTGTATGCTGGAAAGACGTTCGGGTGTGAAATTGGGTCTTGTAAAACGAAAACTATTATTATTGTTGCCAAAATACCAATTAAGCCCTGAGTAACTTTGGGCAAATACATTAAAGCTACTACTAAGTAATAAAAATAAAAAAAGACAAACACTACGGATAGGAGAGTGCGACATTCCTGGTGTATTTAGTTTAACTATTAACTTCAAAAAGTAAATCCTAATTGCGTATAATAAGGTGAAAATATTATAATACACAATACTAATTTATACAAATAACGATAAAATGGCGTTATGCTAAGAACTTAACTTTCTTTATTTTTGATTCTTCAATTAATTTAGGATTTATTTATTACTTTACTGCTTAAAGCAATCATAGGTAGATATTACATGCGCAGAAATTTACTATTTTTTATTTTGTTGATGCTGTTGGCTCCGCTGGTAGGAACTGCTCAAGATCCTCAGTTTTCTCAATTTTATGCGGCACCGCTGTATTTGAACCCGGCTTTTGCAGGAGCTACCCAGCAGATGAGAGTGGGTATTAATTATAGAAATCAATGGCCTTCCATAGAAGCTAATTTTCAGACTATTTCTGCTTATGTAGATGGTTTTATAGAAAGTAAAAACAGTGGACTTGGTCTTTTATTAATGCGAGATACTGAAGGTACAGCAGGTTTAAATTCTACTATGGTAGGGCTGCAGTATGCTTATCAACTATACCTAACTGATTGGCTCACTTTCCGCCCAGGATTTCAGGCCGCTTTTTATAATAGGAATGTTAATTTTAGTGACCTTACCTTTGGTAGCCAGTTCGATCCGGATACAGGTGAATATCTTGGTGGAGATTCAGGGGAAAGTTTTGGTGACCTGAGTAAAAACTTTGTAGACATATCTGCCGGTGGTGTTTTGTATACTAAAAATGCCTGGTTGGGCGTAGCAGCGCATCATCTTAATACGCCGAGTCAGTCTTTTGAAGAAGATGCAGATCCTAATGAATTACCAATGAAGTTCTCATTTCATGGTGGAATTAAGATACCTTTTAAATCAGGTACTATGGGTAGCGGCCTTTATTCCAGGCCTCAGGAAAGAAGTTTAACCCCTACTTTCCAATATAAAAAACAAGGAGAATTTGATCAATTAGATATGGGACTTTACCTCACCCTGGAGCCTATTATAATAGGAACGTGGTATAGAGGGCTGCCTTTTAAATCATTAGAAGGATTTAATAATAACGAGTCTATTGTGCTCTTAGTAGGGTTTACTAAAAAAGGAGCCAATGGAGAATTATTTAATATTGGATATAGTTACGATTATACAATATCTAAGTTAGGAGCAGGAAGTGGAGGCGCGCATGAAGTGTCTATTTCGTACTCATGGTCTAACCGTGATCCGCGTAAACCTCCGAAAAATGTGATGCAGATACCGTGTCCTGACTTTTAAAAACAAAATAAAATGGCTAAGAAAATAATTGGAAGAATAGAGATGGCGTAGTGTATAGCACTAACAATGATTATGAATACGAATATGAGGGAGATTCTGAAGAAGAAACTCTTGAGCCATCAGCACAGAATCTAAAAGTACAGCTCGATAAAAAGGCCAGAGGAGGTAAGCAAGTAACGCTTATTACAGGCTTTGTAGGATCACAAGATGATTTGAAAGATCTGGGCAAAACGCTTAAATCTAAATGTGGAGTAGGAGGATCTGCTAAAGATGGAGAGATTCTTATTCAGGGTGATTTTAGAGATAAAGTGATGGAGATTTTAAAATCAGCCGGTTATGGTGCTAAAAAATCTGGAGGTTGATTATAGCTTGTAGAGCAAGAACTAGGGGCTGTCTCTAAAGTGGTTTCGAAGTCTTCTTTATTAGGATGAGGAAGGCTTTTCCATTGACTTAATGTGACACTAACTTGTCATGTAATTCCTTTCGACACTGGCTCGGTTAAGTTTTGGAACATTATCCTCTGTAGGAGGTTGGGGTAGTTTGCGTATTCTTTTTAAAGAATTTTATAAAATGAGAACTATCTTCAAAGCCCAGACACCAGCCTATTTCGGCAATATTCCAATGGGTATGCTTTAGCATTGCTCTGGCCTCCATAGCTAATCGGTCGGCAATAATTTGAGAGGTGGTTTTGCCGGTGGTTTCTTTCAAAACTTTGTTGAGGTGATTGATATGGACATTAAGTCTGTCTGCAAACTCAGAAGGTGATTTTATTTCTATTTGCTGTTGTGTAGATTCAATAGGAAACTGTCTTTCTAGTAATTCAAGGAAGAAGTTAGTAATTCTCTCAGAGGCATTACTCTCTGATGAGGAGGTGGTCTGGAATTTCGCAGGCCTAAGTTTCATGGCAGCGTGTATTAGCTCAGAGGTCAGGTTTCTTAATACATCATATTTGTAAGCATAATCAGATACTATTTCTTGAAACATTTTTTCGTAGATAGCATAGATATTGGCCATTTCTTGATCGCTGATGGATAAGATAGGAGTGCCGCCGGGTTTAAATAGCGGATAATCTTTAATATGCGCATATCCATTGAAGAAATCTTTGGTGAATACACAGAATGCGCCATGTTTGTCATCGCTAAGCGGATCCCAGTTATAAGGTATCTGTGGGTTGGCGAAGAGCAGCATATTATCTTCTACCTCCAGTACTTTATCGGCAAAATGGACTTTGTTCTTCCCACTTATTAAGCTTATTTTATAATAGTCTTTTCTACTGTATGGCATAGGTTTATCTTTCCCTGCCTCGTTAAGCCTGTAAATATTAAACGGTTGAAGTTTTGGAATAGGTGTCTCTGAATCGAGCCCATGTTTTTTGCGGTAAAATTCTTCAAAAGTTAATGTTTCTTCCATATCAGTTAAAGTTAATAGGCTCTATTGAGTAATTAGATATACTCAATAGAACCGTTTTTGTTGCTTTAAATATATTGTCCACCAGAAACTTCAATGCGTTGCGCATTGATCCATTTCGCTTCATCAGTACATAAAAAGGCTACTACAGCACCAATATCTTCAGGTAAGCCAGCTCTGCCTAGTGCTATGGAAGAAGAAATCACCTTGTTTACCTCTTTGTTGTCTCTTACCAAGCCGCCGCCAAAGTCTGTTTCAATGGCGCCAGGAGCCACTACATTAGAGCGAATGCCTCTGCTGCCCAGTTCTTGTGCCTGGTATCTAGAGAGTACTTCAATGGCTCCTTTCATAGAAGCGTAGGCTGAATATCCGGGAGTAGAGAATCGGGCTAAACCACTGGAGATGTTAATAATGGCACCGCCGTCATTCATAAAGGGTAATGCCTTTTGAGTAAGGAAAAATACGCCTTTTACGTGGATGTTCATGAGCTGATCAAACTGCTCTTCGGAAGTTTCAGCAAAGGGAGTATGTAAACCTATTCCTGCATTGTTAATGAGGAAATCAAAATTAGGTTGGCCTTCCTTTTCCTGTAAATGATCAGTGGCCTTTTTAAGAAAAGCGTCAAATTGAGAAACATCGCTGGTATCTAATTGATAAGCAATTGCTTTTTGGCCTAAAGCCTCTATTTCAGCCACCACTTCGTTGGCTTTGTCTTCATTACTGTTATAGGTGAGTATTACATTAATCCCCTTTTTAGCCAGGTTGATAGACATATCTCTGCCTAGACCCCTGCTTCCTCCTGTTACTATCGCTGTTTTTGTCATAGCATTATTTTTTAGTTTTATTACTTTGACAAAGCTAAGAGGAGAAGTGTTTTAAAAGATAGTAGAATGCAAAGCAGATATGGTAAAAATCAATCAGTGTTGATTTTATTCTTTGTTTTTGATTTTATAAGCACATCTGCGATCACCTTTTACTATATGTTCGGAGCGCTCTACCTCTACATCAGGACCAAATACTTTTTTGAAATTATTGAGTTCGGCACCACAAAATCCCTGGCATTCTTTTGCTGCTGAGCAGATGGGGCAGTGGTTTTCTACTAATAGATATTCATTGCCATCTTTATCCCAGGTGGCCATATAGCCTTCATCAGTACGCATGTTTACCAAAGTCTCCAGCTTACTTTCTAACGAGCCTTCTTCATTTATAGCATTACTATATCTGGCAGAAAAATCCTTTTCGCGTGCAGCTATTAACTTGTTTAACGCTTCATCTCCCAATTCATCTTTGATAGTATGTAAAAGTTGAACTGTCAGGTCTGCATGCGTGTCAGGAAATAAATCTGAACCCTGCTCAGTAATTTCATATATAGAAGTGGGGCGGCCTACACCTTTGGTTTGTTGCTCTGACTTTACCAATCCTTGTTCTATCAGCTTTACCAAATGCAGACGAGTGCCTTCATTGGTTATTTTCAGGTGCTTGGCCATCACGTTAGACGGCTGGGCGCCATTAAGCTTAAGATAGATCATGATCTGTCTTTGAGCCTGATTGAGGTGGTAGTTGTCTAAGTTTAAATATTTTTCCAAGTGATTTCTTGTTTAATTATTCAAATTAAATAATTTTGTCTCATGTAAGCAAAATCAATAGCAAAAAAGGCTTACTAGTATAGAGTAAAACAATGTTTAACATAAAATAATTACAATTATGGCTTTCGAATTACCGGCATTACCTTATGCCTACGATGCTTTAGATGCAAATATAGATGCACAAACAATGGAAATCCACCACTCAAAACACCACGGTGGATATGTAGCGAAATTAAACGCTGCAGTAGAAGGAACAGATGCTGAAGGAAAATCATTAGAAGATCTTCTAAAAAGTGTAAGCAAATACGGAACAGGTGTTAGAAATAATGGTGGTGGTCATTATAACCACTCTTTATTCTGGAGCATCCTTTCTCCATCACCAGCTACAGCTCCTTCTGGAGACTTAAAAGCTGCTATTGATAAAAAATGGGGTAGCCTTGATGCTTTCAAAGAAGCATTTGATCAGGCTGCTGCTACCAGATTTGGATCAGGTTGGGCATGGCTTTATGTTACAGCTGATGGTGAAGTAGAAATCACTTCTACTCCTAACCAAGACAATCCTTTAATGGATGTTGCTGATCAGCAAGGAACTCCTATTTTAGGATTAGATGTATGGGAGCACGCTTATTATTTGAAATATCAAAATAAGAGACCTGATTATATCAACGCATTCTGGAATGTGCTAGACTGGAAAGCAGTTGAAGAAAACTATGCTAAAGCAACGGCTTAAGTAGTTAAAATATAATTGTATCAGGAGGAGAGGGATTGATTTATGTGTCTCAATTGATTTGCCAATCAGTAATCTCCTTTTGATACAATTTTTATTTATAGCCTTCCTAATTTTCGATGCTTACTTCCTGTAAGTTAAATGGCCTTATTTCATATTCAGGCTTGTTGCTGGTAACTAAAGTCGTAGAATATTCATCTGAAATAGGGATAATGGTAGAGTAGTAATCTCTTTCTTGATAAGTCACCTTATCATTTTTAATGAAGACTTCTTTCATTGGCACTTCCAGGCCCATTCCTATTTTTTTTAATAAGGCTTCTTTTACACACCAATATTTTAGCAACTGGCCAGTTTGGTCTTTAGCAGAAATAATCGTTTCCCATTCTTTATCAGAAAACTGATCTTGAAAGCCATTAATGGCGAAAGGCCGCTTTTTTTCTATGTCAATCCCCGGTTGCTCATCAGCAGAAATAGCGCAGACTACATATTCGGCAGAGTGAGATATACTGAAAAATGGACCATTGGGTAGGTATGGCTTGCCTGCAGTTGAGGTTTTAATATCACTAAGATTGATTGAATAGTTAAGTGAATGGGCGTTTTCTAATAAAAGTATTCTCCCGGCGAGGGTGGCATCAGCACTTTTTTTACGGATAAAGCTTTTAAGCCTGTGCTGGTCATAAGTGCTCAGTAAAGGCTGATATTTTGAGTAAATTGATTCGCTGATAGGGGAGGCAATAGAAGTATAAGTAATTAAGACCATTACATACTAATCTGCATAAAAAATGAGAATTTTATACAGTAAAATGGAGTGTAAATACTTTTAAGGCATGAAAAAAGGGATAAACCAATGGTCTACCCCCTTTTAAACCGTATTTAGTTGGAATTAGAATTCGAAATTATTTTGATCTTAAGATCTGGCTGTCCGTCTGCCGGCTCTGCATAACCTTGGGCTATAATAGTATAGTATTGGCCCATATTTAATCTTTTACTTGTACTGTAAGCTAACACTTCACCTTCAGTATTTACCAGTTCAAATACCGTAGGGGCTGCAGTTATCTCTGAAAAAGAAGTAACAGTTCTAAAAGGACTGTAACTAAATAAATTAGATTCAGCATCTCTCACTCTTAGGCCAATCGGCTGAGCATCTGGAGACAAGTTAACGAATCTTACGGCAGCATCGTTTTCCAGACTGCTGAGCGGAGTGTCTCTTGTTAATACAGGGCGAACTGTAGAGTCTGTACCAGATAAGAATATGGAATAATAATAATTTTCTTCAAATCGGTACGATATATAGGCTAGTGAGTCACCGCTTTCAGATTCAAATTTAAAATTTCTTTGCCCTACAGGATAAGAATAGTAGTTCGTGTATACTTCATAGTCCAGCGCATTAGTGGTAATAGTTTGGCTGTCTAATTCAATTTCTACCTCTAAGTCAGGTACACCTTGATATATGGCTATAAAACTAACCGGAGTGTATTCTACAGTAGGATCATCCGTGTCAAGGCAGCTGGTTAGAGAAAATCCACTGATCAATAATGTGGTTATATAAAAAAGCGTTTTAAAGGGTTTTAGTGTATTCATTCGATTTGTTGATTTAGCGTTTAGTTAATAGACACTGTTGATTGTTACAACGTTGGAATGATACGGCCTCTTTTTATAGATTTATGTTTACTTCTGAGAAGACTCTCTGGCTATCAGAGTAGTAGGTAAAAACAGGCCTTCTTTATTAGTATTTTTCTTATCAGTATTAATCTGATCAATTAATCGGTTAATTACCGTTTCGGATATTTCTTCAATAGGTTGCGCTATGGCTGTGATGGAAGGTTTATTTATTCTGAAAAGGTCATTATCATCAAAAGAGACCACCCCAAGGTCTTCTGGTATTTTCATATCTAACTGTGAAATGGCCTCTAAACCGGCTACTCCCAGGTAGTTGGCACCAAAGAGAATGGCATCTATATCAGGTTCTGTTTTTAAAATGGCCTTTAATTCAGCTACTGAATCACTATAGTTCTTTTTGAAAGAAACCTCATGCACTAGTGGCTGCAGGGCGTGATCATTCATAGCCTTTTCATACCCCCTTTTTCTTTCAGTCATTTGATTTTGGTTCGACGAAATAGTGATAAATGAGATTTTTCTAAACCCATTCATTATCAGGTGCTTGGTGCCTTCATATGCGCTTTCGGAATTATTAACCATCACATAATCGGTGTTAAGGCTGGTTAAGTTTCTATCTAGCAATATGATGTTTTCATTGCTTTCCACCAGGGGCTTTATATCCTCTTCTAGTTCTACAGTAGGGGTTATGATGTAGCCGTCTACACCAAGTCTTTGGAACATTTGCAGAAATTCTTTAGACTTTTCTTTATCGTTTTCTGTGCTACAGTAAATGATTTTATAACCTGCTTCATACGCTCTATCTTCTATGTTTCTAGCTATTTGAGCGAAAAAAGGGTTGCTAATGTCTTCTACCATTAAGCCTAATATCTTGGTCTTTCCTGTGCGAAGACTTTGGGCAAATTGATTTGGCGTATAGCCTACTTCTTCTACAAATTTAAGTACCTTGTCTACTAATGGCTGACTGATACGTTTTTCTTTGGCCTTACCATTTAATATAAAGGAAACAGTAGTTTTCGAAATATTGAGGCTGGTAGCAATGTCCTTAATTGAGAATTTCTGCTTTTTCATATTAGTCTTAATGTAATTCAAATATACTATTATTAAAATCAATTTGCCCGATTGATTGCTATTGGCGCTATATTATCAGATTTTTATATTGCTAAATCGATTTTTTAATTAAATTTGAGTCATAACGTTACTCAATAGATTAGAATTTAATATAAACTTATGAATATATCTGACGATGACAGAATTGTGATGACGCTGGATGCGGGAGGGACTAATTTTGTTTTTTCGGCCATACAACACAGCAGTCAGATTATAAGTGATATAACATTACCTTCTGGAGCTCATGACCTTAGGCTATGTTTAAACACAATATTAGAAGGATTTGAGGCTGTGAAAGCTCAGTTGCCTGTAGCGCCTTCAGCCATTAGTTTTGCTTTTCCCGGTCCATCAGATTATAGTTCAGGAATTATAGGAGATTTAGCTAACCTGCCTGCTTTTAGGGGAGGAGTAGCACTGGGCCCTATGTTGGAAGATCATTTTCATATTCCGGTATATATAGGTAATGATGGAGATCTTTTTGCTTATGGCGAAGCGATGATGGGTCTCCTGCCTGAAGTGAATAACTGTTTGGCAGAAGCAGGCATAAATAAAAGGTATAAAAATCTCTTAGGCATAACCCTGGGTACAGGATTTGGTGGAGGAATAGTGATCAATAATCAACTATGCGAAGGAGATAACTCTGCTGGAGGGGAAATATGGGCCATGCGTAATTTTACGGATACCAGGCTTACTGCTGAAGAGGGAGTGAGCATTAGGGCGGTACAGCGCAGCTATTCTCAAAAGGCGGGCATTGATGAGTTGTTAACTCCGAAAGATATTTATGATATAGCTATAGGTAGAATGGCAGGAAATAAGGAAGCTGCTTTATTTGCCTTTGATGAAATGGCCGTAGCCGTAGCAGAATCACTGGCTAATGCCGCTACTTTGCTTGATGGTGTTATTGTAATAGGAGGGGGAATAGCGGGAGCTTATAAGTTAATTGCTTCAAAAATTATAGATCATTTAAATGGTACTATAGAGAATTTTGAGGGGGTGAAAATGCCTCGCTTAGCTTCTAAAGTATATAATATAGATGATGAAGCCGGTATGCAGCATTTCCTTAATCATGATGTGAAGGAAGTAGTGGTGCCATTTTCTGATAGAAAGGTCTCGTATATAGCAGACAAGCGTTTGCCTATGGGCGTATCCAGACTGGGGACCAGCCAGGCCATAGCCTTAGGAGCATATGCCATTGCTTTAAGTAAAATGGAAACATATAAGGAGTTGCAGAAATAAGCAGCTTTATTTTAGGGTAAACTCTATGTGGTAGCCCTTCTTTCTTAATTCCTGATACTTCTCTTTGTCAAATTGATAAAAATAGGCTCCTTTCTTAGAAGTAGACTTGTCTTTAAAGTCTTGCTTTATCAACAGCTTGGTAGATAGTATTTTTTTTCTGAAGTTCCGGTCATCGAGCTGTTGTCCATAAATGGCCTGGTAAAGCTGTAGCAATTGCGGCATGGTGAAATTTTCTGGCAATAGCTCAAACCCTAAAGGAGCATTTTTAGCCTGGAATCGAAGTTTTTCTTTTCCATTTTCTACCATTTGGCAGTGGTCTAATACCATTTCCGGCAGCTGGTCTATGTCAAACCATTTAGCTCCATGTGCTTTAGCTATGTCCTTAAATAACTGATCTAATTTTATAAGGCTCCAGAATAGAATAGAAATAACCCTACCTCCAGGATCTCGATCCGCCTTGCCATAAGTTTGTAATTGTTCTAAAAATACACCTTTCAGTCCGGTGAATTCTTTTAAAACACGCTCTGCAGAGGCATATAAATCTTCATCATAATTTACCAAGCCTCCAATCAGAGACCATTGGCCTGAAAAGGGCTCTACCTTCCTTTTAAAGAGAAGAACCTTCAGTTTTTCCTCCTGAACATCATATCCAAACACAAGGCAGTCGATTGCTACCCACATCTGGTCAGCTATATACATACTAATTAAATTTGATTATTCTTTAAACTACAACTGTAAACGGATTTATAGAAATAAACGTATGATTTACGCTTAAAATAATTGTATTTAACTCTAAAAATGTTAATATTGAATATATTTGCATTCTAAAGTAAAACTCATGAATACAACCATATTAGAAAAGATAAAATCGACTTATTCTAAGGAGTTTGGTGTTGCTCCAGAAATTATTGTAAGATCTCCGGGAAGGATAAATTTGATTGGGGAGCATACTGATTACAATTTAGGCTTTGTATTGCCCGCCGCAGTAGACAAGAGCATATATATGGCACTTGGTAAAAGCGGAAGCAAAACATCCCGCTTAGTATCTGTAGATCAGAATGAGGATTTCACTTTTGATATTAGCCAGCCTACTTTCAAGGTAGAGCAAAAATGGTATAACTATATCTTAGGTGCCGCATGTGAGCTATTAAGCTTAGGTAAGGAGCTGGAAGGATTTAATGTAGTGTTTAGTGGAGATGTGCCGCAGGGAGCGGGTATGTCATCATCTGCTGCATTAGAGTGTGGTACTGCCCTTGGTCTTAATGAGCTGTTTGGCTTAGGTCTTGAAAAAGAGCAGATAATAAAAGCATCTCAAAAAGCGGAGCACAATTATGTAGGTGTAATGTGCGGTATTATGGATCAGTTTGCCAGTGTAATGGGTAAAGAAGATCAGGTGATTTTACTTGATTGTAGATCATTAGAGTATGATTACTTTCCATTAGAGCTTAAAGAATACAGCCTTTTGTTATGCAACAGTCATGTAAGTCATAATTTGGCTAGCTCAGAATATAATGTGAGAAGAAAGCAGTGTGAAGAAGGTGTAGCAGTATTGAAATCTCACCACCCGCAAGTAGAGTCTTTGAGAGATGTAACTAAAGATATGTTACAAACTTACAAAGCTGAGCTTGATCCTGTAGTATATTTGAGATGTAAGTACGTGGTAGAGGAAAATGAAAGGGTAGAGCGTTTCTGTGATGCCTTAAAGAGACATGATCTTGATGAGGTTTCTTCAATCTTGGCTAGTGCTCAGGAAGCAATGAAGAATGAGTATGAAATCACTTGTCCTGAAATAGATTTTATGGCTGATTTTGCTAACTCAAAAGAGGATGTAAAAGGCTCTAGAATGATGGGCGGAGGCTTTGGTGGTTGCACTATTAACCTGGTGAAAAATGAATACATCCCTACATTTAAAGAAGAATTAGCATCTCAATATAAAGCTAAATTTGATATCGATCTTGATTTTTATGATGTGAACATCAGTGAGGGTACACATACCATAAAATAAAAATAATTTCTGTAAATCAGTAAACCACTTTAGTGCTGGGCCTTAGCCCTTACATTAAAGTGGTTTTTTTATGTCTTGAAACCTCTGTTTCCCTATGCTAATTAAGCAATTTGCTGTTCAATCTTAGTGATGAGTATATTTATTCTTTCTTCAAAATCTTCTGGGCTTTCACAGTTTAGGTAACTTAAGAGGTTTCTGGATTCATGGTCTCGCATGATAAAGTGGTCTTTAAAAAACAGAACCCTTTCCTCCTGAGTCTTTAGCTTTTTATAGGCTTCACGCTGAAGCGTATTCTCTAAAATGTAAATAATCTTGTCCTTGACAATGTTTGATTGCATAGAGTTGGATCTTGGAGACTCTGCGTCGTCTTCAGGAAATTTAATTGATTTATATGGACCATACATAGTGCACTTCCTCACTTTACTCACTTTAAATTAGTTAATATTTTAATATCCCGTGTTGGCGGTTTTATAGTAAAAATCCCCTAATTCAATGGGTATTTTTACCTAAGCTCAAGTGAATCAATTTTATTTAAAACTCTGTTTATCAGCTGTTTACTTATTATTGTGTGCGTGCGTGTGTTTATTTCAAAATATTTTTATTTATTTTAGTTTATATTCCTTCGATTATAGGCAGCAGAATGCCTGAAATTCCTTTTCTCGTCCTCATTTTTATTGCATTATCTCTTTTTTGCTACACGAATAAATTAAAAAACATCTTATGTGGTATGGTGTTTTTCTAATATGAGTCAAAAGGAAAAAGCACGTCGGATAGAGTCATCTTTAGATCATCTCAAATTAAGGATCAAAGAGAAGTTACACCTTTTTGATACCGTGATTGTTTATCCTTTTTTAGGGTATAGTAACAGTCATAGAAGTGTAATCTCGGGCAGAGTATTAGAGCAAGAAGCAGATATACATACTTCTGGCAATAAAGGCCGGAGTGTCTGGAATAATATTAGGAAGGTTTTTAAAAGGTATGAAAGTGATGAAATTCCTTTCGTTCAGCTCAGTGCCTCTCTGGCAGGGCGAAAGGTAAATACTTATGCCAATGAAGAAGGGTATTTTGAGTTTGAATTTTACCATCAGCCAGGAGAGTTGAGTAACGGATGGCATAAAGTGGCTATTGAAATTGAGTCTATTCCTTATGATGTAGATTATATATCATATGCTCAGGGCGAGATTCTGGTATGTGATCAGTCGGCAGATTTTGGAGTTATATCTGATGTTGACGATACTATTATTCAGAGTTTTGCTACTAACCCAATTAAAAAGATGTATACTCTGCTCACCAAAAATTCGGAGAAGCCGAACCCCATTTGAAGGGGTAGAAGAGTTATATCATTTGTTAGTAAATGAGAATAAAAATCCGTTGTTTTTTGTTTCGGGTAGCTCTTTTAACCTTTATGATTTACTCACTAAGTTTTGCCAGCATCATAATATACCCAAGGCTCCTTTCTTACTAAGAAACCTGGGTTTAGATAATGAAAAATGGTTTAAGCTCAACACAGACAAATATAAAAAGGCCTATATCGAAGAAATTTTGCAGATGTATCCTGACTTGAGCTTTATCTTAATAGGAGATAGTGGGCAGAAAGATCCCGAAATTTACACAAGTCTGTGTGAAAAATACCCTAATCAGATCAAAGCTATATATATCAGGCATGTGGGCGACCAAGCCCGTTTAGATGAAATTAATGCTCTGGGGCAGCAAATATCAGCTGATTTTTTAGTGATGAATCATTCAAAAGAGGCGATAAAGCACCTGAAAAATAAGAATTGGGGTGTAGATTCAATTTTAAAATAGCCACTGAAAAAACTCCACCAATAATTTTACTACGGCATAGCATAAAAGTAAAATTATAGCGCCACCAATGATCATCCAGGTAATAATTATTCCTTTGCCTGACCCGTGGTGCTTTCCTTCCTGATAGTGCTCTTTTAATAGTTTCACATTACGATTGTTACACCTGAAAAAAACATCAAAAACTGTCCCTATTAAAGGTATGGAGCCAATTAATGTATCAATGGCCACGTTACCCATCATTTTTACCACTACTTTTTGACTTGCTCCGTGGTTAGACATATGCCAAACTAATAGGCTACTAATAACGAAGGTAGCGGCATCTCCCAGTACGGGGATGAGGCTGAAGATAGGATCTAAACCAAAACGAATATTAGTTCCTGGAATGGTGAATTTACTATCTAGTAGGTTTGAAATTTTCTCAATATGCTCAAACTCATTTTTGGTGCCTGTTGGGTATGATATTATTGTTTCCATATTATTAATAATTAGAAAAATAATGCCAAAAATCACTGACCTTATTAGTTTTGTAGGCTATACGGGAATTTTTATTCTTTTAAAGGCAAAAATTTAAGTAGTTTAGTTACAGAATATTATAAATAAACATGACAGGATCGAAAGAGAGAACGAGAGAATCAAGGGCTGCTATTGAGCGCTTGTATATTACCATGAGGCATTTATTCATAAGAGGTAGCTATAAGCCTTTAGGTGTTTCTGGTAAATCATTGATTGAGGCATTACTTACCCTAAAGCCTGAAATTTATGGTACTGTGGCAGATCCTGGTAAAGTGGAGCTAGATGGTCTTCTTTATGTAATTGAGCGCTTGCCTTTGGGTATAGAAGAGTGCCGGTTTATAAAGTTAGTAGCCAGAGAAGGGTATGAAGAAGCAGGCCACGTGGCTATGGTGCCTGTAAAGAGAAGGCGAAACTGCTACCGAATAGACGAAGACCGCATGTACATAGAAATGACTCGCGGGCGAAGTGATATTTATGATATTCTTACTCACCTTACTTTTCTTTTTATAGAAGGCGAAAAGATTAAAAATCACTGCCTGGATCAAAAGGGCAGGATTATAGATGACTGGTATAGACTGGAAGAAATAGTAAAGCTGGAGGAAAAAGGCGAAAGCTTTGATGAAAAGAAAGCAGCTGTTTATTTAAGTAACTTCTTAGGCAGAACTATAAAAGAAACTCAGGTAGCAATAGAGAAATTCCGTATAGGTAAGAATAGTAATAGCCTTTATCATTTAGTGTACTGGCTTGGTCAAACGGCTATTAATGAAGCGATAGATGGAACTGGGAGAGAGATTACTTTTTCTTCTAAGCTGAGAGAGATAATAGGTCATCATATTTATGGTGAGAAATGGGCCAGAAAGATCAAATCATACATTTATGGTAAGGAGCTGCACCAGCGGCCTATTCATATCATTAGTGCTAATTTGCACAGTTTCCTTAACGCTATATACGGACCAGGAGCCTTGAAAGGAGAGAAATTTTCTTCTTTAGAAGAGCTGGCTTCTTTAACTAATAAAGAAGAAAACAGTGAAATGCGTCAGCAAATAAAAGACTATGCGCTGGAGCATGGAATGCATGAAATTCAGGATCAGTCAGGTACTAACTTATCAGTGCAGATTTTTGATCTATCACATGTTGATTTCAATAGCTTGCCTGAAGATTTTAAGCCAACCAATGATTTGGAGCCTCCGGTACTGATAGTGATGGACTATGCCTTTGGTGAGCAAGCTTTTGAGTGTATGGATGAGCTGCTGAAGCCCTATGAAGAGAGTAAGAATGTTTTTGATATGAATATTCAATCTGTTTCTATTATGGGTAAGGCCGGAATTCTTACAGGTAACAAAAGTGATATAATGTTACCTACTGCCCATGTATTTGAAGGTACGGCTGATAATTACCCAATTGATAATGATCTTGATCCTGCTGAGTTTAAAGGTAAAATATCTACTTATGAAGGTACTATGATTACTGTTATGGGTACTTCATTGCAAAACAGAGATGTGCTCAATCACTTTCTTACTTCTACCTGGAATGCGGTAGGTCTTGAAATGGAAGGAGCTCATTACCAAAAAGCTATTCAATCCGCAGCGAGAATAAGAAAGAGCATAAAAGAGGATATCAAAGTGAGATATGCTTACTATGCTTCAGATAATCCTTTGGTTACAGGCAGCACGCTGGCATCAGGAAGCTTAGGTTTAGAAGGAGTGAAGCCTACTTATCTGATCACTTCCGCCATTTTGAAGAAAATTTTGAGCTAGAGCGTATTTAGCTTTTTATGACAAAGGTCAATGATGGTATTAGTGAGCTGTTTTACGTTCATTACATTATTGGTCATTGCCCTTTTGTCATGATCATCCGAGCTAAGTAGCTCTTCTCCTTTGGCTATTTGAGTTTCTAAAAGCCTTATTTCAAGCATTTTTAAAGTGGGCAATATTTTGTGGTGAGCTGCCTTGAGAGATTCTATGTCCTTTTGCTTTATGGCTTCAATATATCTATCTCTAAACTTGCCCATTTCTAAGGTAAAGGTCTGTAACAGCTTAATCATAAGAGGAATATTCTTATCAGCAAGGGCTTCCAGCTTAGAAAGGTTAATGAACTGAGGTTTGGGCTTTGCTTTTGGCTCAGTAGCCTTCAGCGCAGTAATTTCTTTATTGAGGTTAGCGCTTATTTTTTCATATAAATCTTTAGGATTAAATGGTTTGGATACAAAATCATTCATGCCCGCCGCCATTACATTAGACCTTATATCAGAAAGGGCTGAGGCGGTAAGTGCTATAATTGGCACTTTGTCAAAATCACCACCCATAGCTCTTATTTCTCTGCTGGCAGTATACCCATCCATTTCAGGCATTTGTAAATCCATCAAAATAAGATCATAGGTTTTGTTAGTCACTTTTGTTAAGGCCTCTACACCATTTTCGGCTTTTTCTACTTCTATTCCCCACATATCCAGAAATTTAGTGGCTACCATCTGATTGACCACATTGTCTTCTACCAAGAGAATGGTTATTCCTTTCAGGCTTTCATTGCCAATGTCTGAGAGATTAGTTTTGTTCTCATCAGCGGCCTTTTTATTACTTTTTTCGAAAGCGA
Organism: Fulvivirga maritima; assembly: GCF_021389955.1. Taxonomy (NCBI): domain Bacteria; kingdom Pseudomonadati; phylum Bacteroidota; class Cytophagia; order Cytophagales; family Fulvivirgaceae; genus Fulvivirga; species Fulvivirga maritima. Next base: position 127,175 of record NZ_CP089980.1, on the reverse strand, counting down.
TGGTAAAGTAAAAGTTGGAGCCTTTGCCCAAGATACTCTCTACCCGAATTTCGCCTCCCATGAGATTGATTAGCTTTTTAGTAATAGCCAGGCCAAGACCGGTGCCTCCAAATTTTCTGGTAGTCTCTTTTTCTGCCTGACTAAACTTATTGAAAATTTGCTCATGCTTATCATTGGCTATGCCTATGCCACTATCTTTTATGGAGAATTGGATAGATATATTATGTTCTGTCTCTTCTGCTACATGGGCAGAGATAATGATGTGGCCTTCACTAGTGAATTTCAGCGCATTCCCAGTTAAATTATTCAGTATCTGACTTAGCCGGGTGGAGTCTCCCTTTACATATTCCGGCACCTTAATGTCTATTCTGGTCTGAATATCAATGGGCTGTTTTTTTGCTCGCAATACTAAAGATTGCTTTATTCCTTTCAGCGTGTCTAGCAGGTTGAAGTCAATGGCTTCCATATCTACTCTACCTGCTTCCAGCTTATTAAAATCTAGTATGTCATTTATGAGAGAAAGTAAATTTTCGGCTGAGAATTTCAGTGTATTAAGATTTTCCAGCTGATGATCTTGAGGTGATTCCTCTAAAAGTATATGAGCAAGACCAATTACCGCGTTGAGTGGCGTGCGTATTTCATGGCTCATTACAGAGAGAAAGTCGGCTTTGGCCTGTGAGGCATTTTCAGCTTCTTCCTTGGCGCGAATAAGTTCTTCTTCCTGTTTTTTTTCATGGGTAAAATCCTGAAAAACACCAATCAGCTTACTTACTTTATCATTTTGCCACTCTACACTACCAATGGTTCTTACCCATTTATGGTTTCCTTTTGCTGATATAATGCCCAGCTTGCACTCCCATCCTTCACCGGTGTTGATAGCATGATTTATCAATTCACTTATTACCGGCTTCGAATCTTCATTATAAAATTCAAAGGCCGCTTCCATGCTAGGGCAGAAATCGGGCTCTACTTCATGTATTTTTTTTGTGATGTCTGACCAAAAGATGCTTTGTTGCTGAAGGTCTACCTCCCAATGACCAATATTAGCCATGTTTTGGGTATCCTTCAGCAGCTGAGACTGACGTTTGAGCTGTAATTCATAGTCTCTCTTTTCTATAACATTACTCAGCCAGTTACAAACTAGCCATATAAACTCAATCTCTCTTTTACTGAAAGGAGTGTTTTTCGGAGTTGGTGATAGTAGGTTAAAGGAACCATAGCAGTTTCCATTAACCCAGATAGGTACACCTATAAAGGTTCTTATTTTGAAGTTAGCAAAGCCATCACGCTCTTTATAGCTTGATTTAGCCGTGTCTTCAATGGATATAATTTTCTTTTCTTCGTAAGGAAGAACGCAATAAGTGTTTTTGAGGGCGACTTCTGAGTTTATTGTTACTTCTGTGTTGCCACTATAATAATCGATAATTTGAAAATGATCATTTTCAATCTTACACACTATACCCAAGGGCAGTTCGAAGTAAGTCGATAATATTTCAATGGCCTGGTGTATTTGCTCCTGTTCACTTAAATGCAGTGAAAGAGTCATTTGGTTAAACAAATCGATATGAGCAATTAACTCATCGAGCCGAGACTCATTGTTAAGGAGGTTTTTTTTGGTGTTTTTAAAGTGATTAACATTCCTGGCTACAGCCCTAATGGATGTTACAATTTCCTCATGGAAACTCATATGCACATTTTGCCCTACCCATATCTCATCTCCATTTTTTGAAATCATTATAAATTCAAAGTAGGAGTCTGCCTGTTTCTTGTCGCGTTGGTCTTTATAGAAGTGAACCAGCTCATCTCGCTGTTCTTGCTTTACTATTTTATAATAAGGTATATGCTGAAGTTCCTCTTTAGAATAACCAGAATATTTTACTAAGCTGGCATTGGCATATTTAAAACAGCCATTATTATCCAGCTCATAAATCATATCATCTAGCGATTCTACAATTTCTTCAAAGTTTGATGGGGAAGAGGATATTTTTATTCGCTCAGCCATTATGGTAATATATAGAATTGAAGGTAGAGATGGCGAGGTATGTAATATTTAACCTTAAATAAATTTATTCAACCTCCTTTTAAAAAAAATAAACGCTCACTTAATGGCAATGTTATGGAACGGCCATGAAAAAGGCTCTCTTTTTAATGAAGAGAGCCTTTTGGACTTATAAAAGATCTGTTTATTGGAATATAACAGTTCTGTAAGTGGTAGTATTCAAATTAGGTATGTTAGCCATATATTTATCATTAATAAAATAAATAAGCTCATTGGCTATGATAGCATGTCCTCTAGGATTAGGGTGTATGCCATCAGTTGAGAATAAACCTGCAGGGCTAAAATCAGGTGCTATGGTTACACTTTCATATTCCAAACCCTGCTCCCCGTCAGCTGCAGCTTGAGCATCCGGAGTGAGTGCCAGCATAGCAGCCTGTGTTGGAGTAAGCCCTGCCAGGTCAGCGAACAGAGGCTGTACATCAAACATATCGACTCCTGGTGTGGCCTCAGCAATACCGCTGATCACTGTATTATAGGTGGCCTGAGCGGTGATTATAGCTGTTTGCTCTTCTAAAGAGAGTACATATTGGTCTGCTGCAGGAGTGGAGGTTCCTATTCCTGTACTTAATGCAGTAGAGGTAGGGAGCGGTATCAGATCGGTAGCTTCTGTCTGTCTGTAATTAGGGATATCAAATTCATTCAAGTCAGTAAGATATTCATCTTCCATCACAAAAGCATTCTGCCCCTCAGCAAAGTGTATAGTTCTGCGGGCTGCTTCTTCTTCATCTATCAGATCATTCATTAAGGCAAATTGAATTCCATTATTATAATCTGCATAACCGGCATTAAGCTGAGCGGCAGTGGCTTCATCTAATGGTACGGGATTATAAGGTACGGCTCTGAAGTAGGGTACTAAAAGTACCGGAGGTATATTTAATACAACGCCATTGGCTCCTTCATTTACCAGCTGACCAATTATAGTAGAGTAGTCAGTCATAAATTGAGCCTGGCTATAAGTGGTAAGTGGGGTGTCTCCAGCTCCGCCGGCGGTGGCATAGTTTAGTATTTCATTGTTACCTAACCACAGGGTAAAGAAAGTAGGATCTGCATTTAGTATGTCACCAAGTAGGGTAGAGGTACCTGGGTTGGAGGCAAAACGAGCATAAAAGCCATTATTAGCCAAAGCAGGAGTGTTAAGTTCTGCTATTCTCAGTCCGGGTACTCCAAAATTATTCAATGCAGATTTATCACCGCTATAAGGGGTGATCACATCACCGGGGGTAGTGGGTACTGGTCCTGGTATGGATGTGTCCAGAATATACCTGCCAAAAGTAGCTTCAGCAGGATTACTGTTGAGGCTTATATTGTAACCATTTGTAGCATTGATGTCTGGTTGGTTAAAAGAGGCGGTAAAACCTGCTTCTACCATTTGCATGCCTATAAGATTAGGAAAAGCACTGGCTTGCCCATCATTATAAAGAGCGGCGTCCATTAAGCCTGCAGTGAGAGAGTTTCCAATAGCTACATAATTACTGAAATCGGCTTCTCCCTGATTATAAGAAATTTCGATTGTATTATCTGCAATACGATCTTCTATGAGTTCATCTTCTGTGTCACAACTAAAAATAGCTCCCGAGATGATCATCAGAAAAGTAATATTTTTAAAGTTTTTCATTGAAATATTATTAGTTGAAAAATTGATCAAACGTGAGGCTTAAATAATAAATGGCTCCTATTCTTGGGTTACCGAATGAGGTGGTATACCTTTCGTTCAAAATATTGGATCCACCTAATTTGAGCGTAGACTTTAAGCTAGGCAGTTTGTAACTGACCTGGGCATCTACAGTGCCGAACGCGGGGATTACTCCTTCTCCAAATGATGATTCCCAGAAGAATGCATCCTGCCATCTGTAATTGATAGAGAATCCGAGATGGTCTGTTAATTTACGGTTAGAAAACTTGAGATTATATCTCCATTTTGGCGTGTTGAAGAATGAATTGAAACCTTTTTCTTTAAGATCGTCCTCATTGATCAACTCATTGTAAGCCACATTGCCGCCAACTTGAAAGCCTTTAGGGAGTGTGTAATCAACACCTACAGCAAATCCATGGGCGTTAACAGTTTCATCTGAGTTAATGTCAAATCCATATCTGGCTACAGGTACAGTACCGTTAACCAATTCTTCTCTAGAGGCAGCGGGCCCATCATAAAGAGGTGTGGGGCCGGAATTATTATTGCCAGCTGCAGTTTGGATCAGATCTACTTCCGAGATGAAGTCAGTATAGCTGCTGTAATAATAATAGGCATCTATCATTAGTTTATTACTGATTACGCTTTTATAACCAATTTCATAAGTACTTACTTTTTCTGTTTCGAAATCAAAATCAGTCCAAGGCGTAAGGTCATTAATTGACATCTCTCCATTTCTTACTGCTTGCAGGTCTTCCAGATTGTATACGGCATTGGTTCTGAAGTTGAACTGATCTACTAAAGCTTCATTGCTACCTACTAATCTTCTGCTTACCACATCTAAATTGATAAACTGATCCTGCGTGGTAGGTATTCTGAACCCTCTTTGGTAAGAAGCCCGGATGTTATGCATCTTGTTTTCTCCCATGGAATAAACAGCTGATAAGCGAGGGGAAAACTGGCCTTTGAAATACTCATTTTTATCATAACGGATAGAGCCTGTTAAATCCAGCCTTTCATCAGCCACTGATTTTTTTATTTCCAGATAGCCTCCAAATTCATCAATATCAAATTCATCTCCTGTATCTATGTTTTCCAGAGCGAATAGAGTTCCCCCTGAACTTAAGTTATACCTTCTGAAATTAGCGCCTACTATTACCTCAGCAAAGTTGATATGCTTCGTAAGATTATACATTCCTTCGATATGATAAAGGCTGGTTTCATCTAAAAACTTAGCACCTCCTTCTGAAATGGGGGTACTCCTTAACTGATCAAATGATGTGTTGTATTCATCGGAGCCTACTTGTAATCGAGAAGTGTTAGCTCTTGCAAATTGGTGTGAAGCCTCTACGGACTGGCCTGTGGTTCTGGCTCCAACCCAGTTCTGAAAATAGGCAGGAATATATGAATTGGCATTCATGAGAGAGGCCAGCGTATTAGCAGCATAGCTATCGCCGGCATCTTCCTGTGTAGTGTAGGCTCTTAAAAAAAAGTCAGACCCTTTAAGCTCTAACTTTCCTGTCCAGATAGAAAAATCATCTAGCACAAACCTGTCATTAGCAGTGTATACAGTACTACCAAAACCAATATTATACTGACCGATAAGCTCTAAGGCGTCATTAAGTCTATAATGCAAAGCGGCTCCCATTTTCAAGCTTTCCGTAGTGTTATCTACAAACTCCCTTTCGGTGAAACCTAGAGGAGTGAAGTTGCCAGCCTCACCATTAGGGATAAGAGGTCTGATGGCTGCTATCTGAGCTCCTGTGGCTCCGCCGCCAGCAATAACACCATCGGCAATTTGTCCTAGGTTTACTAATGGTTCTCCGTAAACATTTACGCCATCATAGGTACGGTTACCATCTCTGTAGCCAGCTTGTGAGGGATCATAATCAGGGCTGGTTTCAATCAAATTGCTCTGATCTCTGTAATCAACTCCTCTAAAGTCATTAGCCTTGAGGTATGAAGCGGTTACTTTAAAAGCAAATTTGTTGTTAAAAGCTTTTGCATATCGTATTGAATAATCAGTGTAGGCTGACATGTCATCATCTTCTTCATCTACATGGTTAACCCCGACCTTTACAGAGGCACTGAGTCCTTGGTATTCGAATGGACTTTTACTATTCATAAGAATTATACCTTGAATGGCATTAGGTCCGTATAATGCTGATGCTGCTCCAGGCAATATTTCTACACTTTCCAAGTCCAGGTCGCTGATACCTACAATATTTCCTACCGGGAAGTTGAGCCCTGGAGCCTGATTGTCTATACCATCAATGAGCTGTACTATTCGGTTGTTACCGTTAGCTCCGAACCCTCTGGGGTTAATAGATTTGAAGGTCATACTTTGTGTACTGACGTCTATGCCTTTAAGATTGGCAATAGCGTCATAAAAACTGGGTGAGGCAGTCTCTTGTATGGCTCTGATGTCCATTTTTTCTATGGATACAGGCGATTGGAGTATGTTTTCTTCTACGCGCGATGCTGATACCACTACTTCCTGACCCAGCATGGTCTCTGCCGGCAGGGCGATATCAATTTTAGAAAGGCCACCTGTCACTTCCTTTTCTTGTGGAGCATAACCAATGAAGGAAAATACTAAGGTAAAAGGAGGGTCTTCATGTACTGTTAAGGAATAGGTACCATCTGGTGCGGAGATGGTACCTATTACTTTTCCTTTAACAATTATGTTTACGCCTGCCAAAGGATCTCCTGTGTCTGCATCTGTAACAGTACCAGATAGAGTAGTTTGGGCAAGACTTAAGTGAATACTTCCAACGAAAAAGAAAATGAGAAGTACTCCCTGATAAAAGGTTCTTTTCATAGTCATTGAGTTAACGAATAAGTTATCATGAGAATGTTGCCAGGCAAGCGCAAGGCAGTCTTTAACTCAATGTACAAGAAATTCTTCTAAAAATTAAGAGAATTAGTCAGTTTTTCGGAATCGTTTACGAAGATTTTTTTAGAACCTAAGATTAGCCTTCTGTCTCTTTTCTTAAGTGTTCTGCTAGTTTTTCGCACATATTATTGATTTCCGATGCCATAAATTCATCTCCAGTGCTGTTAAGAAGGGTTTGTGCGATACCTCCGAGGCAGTCTACATAGAACCTTTTCATTTCATCTACAGGCATGTCTTTCGTCCATAGGTCTATACGCATGGTATTCTTTTGAATATCATCCCAAAGAGATACACTGATGCTTTTTGTCTCTGAAAGTTCACCCTCTGGCTTTTCCGTGGCATCCCAACTGATTTTTTCAGGAATGTTATCCTGATCTAATTCTACGGTGAAGTTAATTTCTGATTTCCTCATTATCTCATTCTTTATTTAAACCAGCAAAGGTATGTTGATTTTGCTTAACCAGCCTCTAATTCTTTAGCCAGATTAATAAAAAAGTTCATAGACTCAGGATTTTTCAAGGCATCTTTATTCATAGCCTGTTGAATATCTTTACCCATAAGTACCTTTTTTACAGGTGTTTCAGTCTTTTTCCCACTTATAGTATACGGAACTTGTTCAATAGCTATCACGTCATCAGGCACGTGACGAGGGGAGTAGCTTTCTCTAATTACCTTTTTGACTTTGGAAATGAGGTCAGGAGTCAGTGGCTGACCTGGTTGCATTACAACGAATAATGGCATGTAAAAGTCACCTGCTTGTGTTTCAATACAAACTACAAGACTATCCTGTATTTCAGTAATTTGATCTACAGCCCTGTAAATTTCACTAGTGCCAATTCTTACACCACCTCTATTGAGTGTGGCATCAGAGCGGCCATATATAATTATGCCTTGGCGCGATGTCATCTTTATCCAATCCCCATGTCTCCACATGTCCGGGTACATTTCGAAGTAGCTGGTTTTGTATCTTTCATAGTGCTCATCATCCCAGAAAAATATAGGCATGGAGGGCATAGGCTTGGTTATAACCATTTCCCCTTCTTCATTATTTACAGGCTCTCCATTTTCATTATAAGCTAATAAATGGCAGCCAAGAGCCCTTGCTTGTATTTCGCCCTCATAGACGGGTAAGGTAGGAACTCCCCCTACAAAAGCACTGCATACATCTGTGCCGCCACTCATAGAAGTGAGCCAGACATCACTTTTTATGTCTTTATACACATAATCAAAGCCCTCAGGAGGTAATGGTGATCCTGTTGAGCCTATGGATATTAATGATGATAAGTTGTGTTCTTTTCCCGGTTTTTTTTCGGCTTTCATATTGGCAACGATATAGCCGGCGCTGGTGCCAAAATGATTTACTTTTAGTTCATCGGCCATTTTCCATAAGGCATCTACTGTTGGCCAGGCCGGGCTGCCATCATATAGTACTACTGTGCCGCGGCATAATAGGGCACTCTGAATGTAGTTCCACATCATCCAGCCGGTGGTGGTGTACCAAAAACACCGGTCACCAGGCTTTACATTCTGATGAAAGCTCATGTATTTATAATGCTCCAATAAAATGCCTCCCTGGCTGTGGGTGATGGCTTTGGGAGCTCCTGTGGTGCCTGAAGAATATAGTATCCAGATAGGATCATTAAAGGGTACTCTGTTGAAGTCTAGTGTTTTATCATGGGCAGGAGGCAGTTCGTTCCACAAATGATAATTTGATAATGAAGAGATATCGGCATTAATATAAGGTATAAGCAAGGTATGCTCGAGTGAAGGGAGGGCTTCTTGGAGAGATGATATGATCGATGTTTTATCGAAGCTTTTACCTCCATAATTATAACCATCAACACCTATAAGCACTTTAGGCTTTACTTGTTCAAAGCGATCAATAATAGAGCTAAGGCCAAAATCAGGAGAGCAGCTAGACCAAATGGCTCCCAGACTATTTACAGCCAGAAATGCTACTGTAGCTTCTAAGCAATTGGGTAAATAAGCGACCACTCTGTCCCCAGCTTGAACGCCCCACTGCTTGAGCAATAGTTGTACCTGTATTACTTGGGTTTTTAACTCGCTCCATGAGGTTTCTATGGTCGGCTGCCCTTCTTTCTTAGATATAATAGCAGGAATATCATCTGAATAGGAAAGAAAAATATGTTCAGCATAATTGACTTGGGCGCCTTCAAACCATTTATAAAATGGCATTTTACTTCCTGATAACACTGAAGAGTATTCTCCCCCTTGGATATTGAAGTATTGCCATGCACTTTCCCAGAACGGTTCTATGTTTTCTGTAGACCAGTTCCACAGTTCATGATAATTGCTGAATGAGAGGTTTTTATAGGATTTGAGCCATTTGAGATAGTCCGACAGGTTAGTATGGTTAATAAAATCTTTTGTGGGTGACCATAACTGTTTAGGAGTGTCCTGCGGATTCATAATAACTCAATTTATATCACGTGTATAATATCTTTTGGGCTGTTATTTTATCTTTTTTGAGTTGAGCAGTAAGTGCTTCAATATCCTCAAACTTTATTTCATCTCTTATGCGACCAATAAAGTCAATTAAAATGTTTTCTCCATAAATATCTTGATTAAAATCAAAAATATTTACTTCTATGGTTCGCCTAGTACCTGAAACCGTAGGGCGATACCCAATGTTCAACATTCCGTTATAAATATTGTGACTACAAGTAATTTTAACTGCATAAGAACCATCTGCCGGAATAAGTTTGTGGCGGAAGTCAACATCTATATTGGCTGTAGGGAAACCAATTATTCTACCTAGTTTTTCTCCTTTAACTACTCGGCCATTAATGCTATACGGCCTGCCTAAAAGCTCAGTAGCCGTGGTAGCATCGCCTTCTAATAGGGCTTTTCTGACCTTTGTAGAGCTAACGCCTACATTATCAATATCTTGCCTGGATATTTCTTCTACTTCAAAACCATATTCAGCAGAGTTGGCTTTAAGGTATTCAAAACTGCCCTCTCTATTTTTTCCAAATCGATGGTCGTAGCCAATTACCAATTTTTTAGTGCCGATGGTATCAATCAGAATTTGTCTAATAAATTCTTCTGAAGTAAGGTTAGAAAATTCTTTGGTAAAAGGTATTCTTATCAGGTGATCAATGCCCTGGTTTTTAAGTAATTCGGCCTTTTCTTCAAAAGTATTGAGCAATTTTAAATTGCTGTCATCAGGATACAAGACCAGTCTGGGGTGAGGCCAAAAGGTGATCAAAACGGTTTCTCCACCGCATTTTTTGGCTATTTCATTAAGTCTCTCTAAGATTTTTTGATGCCCAATATGTACACCGTCAAAAGTGCCGCTGGTTACTACCGCAAAACCGAGCTTTTTAAAATCATCTATGCCATGGTAGATTTTCATTGACTGATAGCTTCTTCTATTGTTTTAGCATCATCAACGGAAAAATCGCCTATTCGGGTTCGACGTAGCTCTGATAAATATGCACCTACTCCAAGTGCCTGGCCAAAATCATGAGCCATACTTCTTATATAGGTGCCTTTAGAACAGACAATTCTGAAACTCACTTCAGGTAAATTAATTGAAGTAATTTCAAATGCCTTTATTTCTACTTGCCTTGATTTTAATTTAACATCTTCGCCTTTTCTGGCTCCTTCATAAGCTCTTTTGCCATTAACCTTAATAGCAGAAAAAATAGGAGGAGTTTGTTCTATTAGACCGGTAAAAGGAACAGTAGCCTCATGTATCTGCTGTTCCTGCAAATGGTCAATCGGGGTTTCGCTATCCACTTCTGTTTCTAAGTCGTAAGAGGGGGTAGTTTTGCCTAAATAGAACTTGCCAGTATACTCTTTTTCCTGAGCTTGAAATTTTTCAATTTGCTTGGTCATTTTACCTGTACACAAAATCAATAGACCCGTAGCAAGTGGGTCTAACGTGCCTGCATGACCAATTTTTTTTACTTTAAGAGCGTAGCGCAGTTTTTTTACTACATCAAAAGAAGTCCATTCATAGGGCTTATCTACAAGTAGTACTGAGCCTTCCTGAGGTGTGTTATTCATTAGAAATATACTACGGATAATACAACTAGCGCTACTATAATACAGTAAACGGCGAAATAAATTAGTTTTCCTTGTCTTACTATTTTAATCATCCACTGGCAAGCTAGTAAGCCTGAGATAAAAGCAGCTAAAAAGCCAGCGAATAAGGTAACACCTGAAATGCTGTCTGCTGCTACTTCAGGGGCTTTAACAAAGTCTATAGTCTTTAATAAGGCAGCTCCTAAAATAGGGGGGGAGCACCATTAAGAATGAAAAGCGAGTAGCTCTTGATTTTTCTACACCTAAATATAGAGAGGTGGCTATAGTGGTTCCTGATCTTGAAATTCCGGGTAAAATAGCTATTGACTGAGCTAGCCCGATTATGATGGCTCTGCCAAACGTTACTTTCTTAGTGCCATCGTTGGTGTAATAAGTAACTGTGAGCAAAAAGCCTGTTATCAAAAGCATGAAAGCAACAAATGTTACATTTCCGGCAAACAGAGCTTCAATTTTATCTTCGAAAAGAACGCCAATAATCCCGACGGGAATCATACTCAAAGCTATTTTAGCCACAAATTGAGTAGATTCATTCCATTGGAATTTAAATAAGTCTTTTATTATTTCCAGTATATCTTTTCTGAAAATAACTATGGTGCTTAAGGCAGTGGCCGCATGCACTATGATAGTAAAAAGAAGGTTGTCGCTTGTATGTATGTCAAGTAAATAGGCTCCAAGCTCTATATGACCACTACTGCTGACAGGTAAAAATTCTGTTAATCCTTGAATAATGCCAAGAATAATGGCTTCAATTAGGCTCATTGTTCTCTTTAGGGTTATGAAGAATTGCTACAATTTCAATAAGAAAGCCGGCCATCACTACTAAAGGTCCTAATGTAAGGCCTAAAAAACCAAAGCCAAAAGGCTCAGAGTCGATGCTCATAATGATAAATCCTACAACTAGAACGGCCAACCCTATTAGCATTAAGGTATAATTTTTTTTTCCCAAAGGGAAGTTTGCTTTTATTCTCCATGGTTTAATATAATTCGTCTAATGACATTTTAAGATACTTTTTAATAGCTCTATAGGTACTCATAAAACCTATGAAAGCGCCTAATATAAACAGAGCTAAAAATAATATCAAGAGCTTATCTGGCTCATAAAGTTTTTCCAGATTATTAATCTTGCTATATGCGAAATTTAATAAGAGGTACAATAAGGCACTGGCAAATATCCCGCTGATAATGCCATGAAGTGTAGCTCTCCAAAGAAATGGTTTTTGGATAAACGAGGCCTTAGCGCCTACTAATTGCATGCTTCTTATCAGGAATCTCTGAGAGAAAAGAGCCAATTTAATGGTGTTATTAATTAAAATGACTACTGCTATTAGTAAGATAAGAGAGAACCCTATAAGCAACAGGCTTATTGTAGCCAGGTTTTCATTAATGGATTCTACCATATTTTTCTCGTACTCTACCTCAAATACTCCACTTACACCTTCTATATCTTGTTTAATAGAGTCTAGCTTTTGTGTTTTTTGAAATTCAGAAGCAATTTTTAATACGTAAGCATCTCTAAGTGGGTTTTCTCCCAAAAAGCTGCTAAAGTCTTCTCCTGTTTCATTGATGAACTCTTCAGCCGCTTCCTCTTTAGAAACAAAGCTTATTTGAACTTCATCATCTTTCTCTGCAGCATAATCTTTAGAGGAAAGGGTTTTTTGTATTTGGATCCTTTGATTATCAGTAATGTCTTTATCAAGGTATACCTGAAGTTCAATATTATCCTTTATAAGTTCGGTGAGTCTATTGGTGTGCAGGAGAAGAAGTCCAAATAAACCGATTACAAAAAGTGCCAGGGTTATACTGAATATCACACTGGTATATGGGTAGCTACCTAGTTTTTTCTTCTTTTTGCTTCTTTGATCTTTTTCCACGCAGTTGATTTGATTATTTCAAATTTAATAATTGTTAGCCAAGTTATTAAACCTCTGGCAAAATAAAGCCAAGTATTGCAAATAAAAAAGCCTCTGACATAATCAGAGGCTTCTTTGTGTAAATCTTTTTTAGAGGTTACTCTTCAGAACGAATTCTTTCAAGTTTGGCTACCAAGCTATTATCCTTGATAGGAGTAAGTGCCTCTATTTTTTCCTGCTGCTTATCTAAGCTGTAGTATTGATCTTTGTAGTATAAGAAGATGGCTTTATCACTATCAGTGTTAATTTCTAAGATCTCATATAGATTCTTATCAAAATCACCTAGTAAGAAAAGTTTCCCATCCACAAAGTGATAGTGGAAGTTGTGTCTTTTGCTGCCTTCCTCTATTTCTACTTCAATGCTTTTTTGCTCCTTGTAAGTTTTGTTTACCAGGCTGCCACCAGGAGCCTCAAGGCTATCTGCGTTGTTTTGAGCATCGTTAAAGTTAGAAAGAACAGGTTTGTTAATTTCAGGTTTGCTCACTACTACATTCTGAGTTGCTTCAGTATTGTTAGTAGTAGAGGAAACACTTGTCATATTGTCTTCAGATTTCTCAGGTGAAGATTGTTCATCAGAGAAATTCTGCACGTTTGCTTCATTACTTTCTGAACTTGATGCTTGCTCACTTTCAATTGAAATCAATTCTTCATCAGAATTTGATTTTTCATTAGAGATTGCAGGTTCAAGTAAGGTTTCAGGTTTTACAGGTTGGTTTTCGGTTGTGCTTATAGTAGCTGTACTTTCAGCAGCGTCTGAGTTAGTCAGGAAGTATACGCTTATACCCATTATAGCGGCACCCACTATTAATGAAGCGATTTTTCCTACACTAAACGAACTGCCAGCCGACATAGATCCTGATACAGGAACTTTGTTGAGCATTGCCTTAAGTTCAGCTTTTCGGTTTTCTCGTAAAGCATTCACGATATCATTTTGAAACTCAAACTCCTTTTTAAGAGAAGGATCATTTTGAACTGAGTTTTCAAAGTCCATCTTTTCTGCTTCAGTCATTTCGTTTCCGAAATAAGCATCGATTTTTTCTACTTCGCTCATATTTAATTAATCAAGGAAGTCGCTCTCAGAGTACTGAGATTTGACTAGTTCATCTAATTTCTTTTTACACTTGTATTTCTTCGTTTTGGCGGTATTAGTATTCGCAAAACCTAGCTTATCAGCTATGTCCTGCATGGATAACCCGTCAAAATAGTAAAACATTAGCACTTTTTTACACGTCTCACCAAGTTGTCCAATACAGTCTGTAATGATCTTAGATCTTTCTTTTGTATCGATGTCAATATATTCCTCTCCATCTTTTTCTTCATGGGAAAGGCGTCTTTTTCTATCTAGCTCTTTTCTCCATAGATTTTGGCAAATACTATAGAGATAAGTGCTTATCTTTGACGTGAGCACCAGGTTACCGCTGGTAGCTTTCTGCCAAAAAACAACAAGAGCATCTTGATAAATGTCTTTTGCCTCTTGTTCTGTTCCGCTATTGGAGATCACCAATTTGGTCATCATCCGATAATACTTTTTATAAAGATACTCCAAGGCAGTCTCGTCACCACGGCATATCCGTTCGAAAACCTCATTGTCCTTCATTTGAGCTCTGCTGTTTTATACATATAAATATACTCTGGTAACCCTTGCTTTATTAGACGATTATAAAAATTTTCTCTGAAGTGCATAAATAGGGGTTAGGTTACTATATGTGCTTTATTCGGCTCTAATCCATTCCTGGGTTTTATATAGAAACCCCCAATATCCTCGAATGTTTAGTTTTCCGTCTTCAAGCCATATTTTACATTTGTAAATTCTTCCTTCGTCTGGCTTTAATACAGTACCATCTACGTATTCAGAGCCATCTTTTTCTAAATCTTTGATGATTTCCATGCCTATGATTTTTTTACCATAGCGAGGATCGTCTTCAGGGCAATCATCACAAATAGGGTCAGGATCCTGACCTTCTTTTCTGAATAGTTTTACTATTTTGCCATAGACTTTACCATCTCTTTTATATAATTCTACAATAGACTGAGCCTCGCCTGAGTCAGAATCTATTGTTTTCCACTTACCTAAAATATCCTGGCCTTGGCACAGGAAAGGTGCTATGCTAAGTAATAATAGCAAGATTTTTTTGATCATAGTAATATTTGCTAAAGGATATTACATAAAATAAATAAAAACAAACAACTTTATCAGTTGATTATAAAGGGCTTTAGCACTTAGGCCGTAGCCAAGAATGTAAATCTAATCGAATTAGTTTTATTAGAAGAATAAAAACAAGAAAGAGCTGTATAAAACGGCTCTTTCTTGTTTTTGGGTCATAAAACTACTCTTTAATTGCAGTAATTGAAGATTGAGTTTTTTCGTCTGGTACTTTTATCTCTGTTTTTACTTCTTCAGTGTAGGCGTGCTGTGAGGCTTCATTTTGATATATTTTGCCCAGAATAGGAGCTATCACCAAGCCGACCAGGCAGGTGAGTTTAATCAGAATGTTCATAGAAGGACCAGAAGTATCTTTAAATGGATCACCTACTGTGTCACCAGTAACGGCTGCCTTATGAGCTTCTGAACCTTTGAAGGTCATTTGGCCGTCTATTTCAACCCCTGCTTCAAAAGATTTTTTAGCATTATCCCAGGCGCCTCCGGCATTATTTTGGAATATAGCCCACAATACGCCAGAAACCGCTACTCCTGCCATATAACTACCTAAGCACTCAGGGCCCATAACAAAACCAATTATTATAGGAGAAACTATAGTGATGGCGCCAGGAAGCATCATTTCTCTGATCGCGGCTTTAGTTGAAATATTAACGCATTTGCTATAATCAGGTTTGCCGGTACCTTCCATAATTCCTGGTATTTCTTTAAACTGCCTTCTTACTTCTTTAACCATCTCCATAGCAGCTTTACCTACAGAGTTCATGGCTAAGGCCGAAAATATTACAGGAATCATTCCGCCAATGAATAAGGCAGCAAGAACTTCTGCTTTAAAAATATTTATACCATCTATGCCGGTGAAAGTTACATAAGCCGCAAAGAGTGCCAGGGCTGTAAGTGCAGCCGAAGCAATAGCAAAACCTTTACCAATGGCCGCTGTGGTGTTACCTACAGAATCCAAAATGTCTGTTCTTTCCCTTACTTCATCAGGTAGTTCGCTCATTTCGGCTATACCCCCTGCGTTATCAGCAATAGGTCCAAAGGCATCAATGGCTAACTGCATAGCAGTGGTAGCCATCATAGCAGAGGCAGCAATAGCTACTCCATAGAATCCTGCTAAGGCATAAGCGCCCCAAATGGCACCAGCAAAAAGTAATACTGGAGCAAAGGTAGAGATCATACCCGTGGCCAGACCAGCAATAATATTGGTGCCAGCTCCTGTAGCTGACTTTTGAACGATATCTAAAACAGGTTTCTTGCCCAGCCCTGTATAATATTCAGTGAAGTAAGATATGAGTCCGCCTACGGCAAGTCCTACTAAAACAGCATAAAAAACATTCATAGAACTAACATCTTTCAGTCCTATACCGAAGAAGTTCATTTGCATAGTTTCAGGTAGCATCCAGGGGATGAGGAAAAATGAGACTATGGCTGTAAGTATTATGGCGCTCCAGTTGCCTAAATTAAGGGCACTTTGTACCTGGCTTTCTTTGGCTCCATTATCTTTTATTTTAATGAAAAAGGTGCCAATTATTGAGAATATGATGCCTAAGCCGGCTATAACAAGTGGTAAAAGAATAGGGCCGATGCCATTAAACTCGTCATTAATAGAGCCGCCCATGTCTCTTATTACATAGTTACCTAAAACCATGGAGGCAAGAACGGTGGCTACGTAAGAGCCGAAAAGGTCAGCGCCCATGCCGGCTACATCTCCCACATTATCTCCTACGTTATCTGCGATAGTGGCAGGGTTTCTAGGGTCATCTTCAGGGATGCCTGCCTCTACTTTACCTACCAGGTCAGCGCCCACATCAGCGGCTTTAGTATAAATACCGCCGCCCACTCTAGCGAAAAGAGCGATAGATTCTGCTCCTAAAGAAAATCCTGCAAGTGCTTCTAACACTAAGGTCATGTCATGAACACCGTTAGCAGTCCATTCTCCACCCATAAACCAGATGAAAAGGAGTGAAAACAATAAACTTAAGCCAAATACGGCCAAGCCAGCTACACCAAGTCCCATTACGGTGCCTCCCGTAAAGGATATTTTTAATGCCTGAGCTAAGCTGGTTCGGGCAGCTTCAGTGGTTCTTACGTTAGCAGCAGTGGCTATTCGCATGCCTATGTTTCCTGCTACGGCTGAGAAAAATGCCCCTATAACGAAGGCAATGACGATAAACCAATGAGTGGTTTCAACGAGAGACGCAATTATTGCTAAAAGAATGCCTGCTATGACTACAAATATAGCCAGCACCTTATATTCTGCCTTAAGAAAAGCGAGGGCTCCTTCACGTATGTGATTAGCCAGTGTTTGCATTTTGTCATTTCCAGCTGGTTGTTTCTTTACCCAGGAAGATTTGAATGCCATGATGATGAGTCCCAACAATCCGAGAAGTGGAACAAGATAAAGGATCTTATTCATTACAAAAGAGGTTTAGTGAATTTGCACATACGGCAAATCAGGGTAGTTTTTTACCGCCTTGCCGCCTTAACAAATATATGATATCAAACCTTATAATGAAATAAAAAAGAGTGCTTAGAGCTTATAAAAACATTTTCTGAAGGGCACCCCAAAGCAGTTTTTTTAGTTCTGAATCCTTTGCGATTTCAGAAAGGGAGTGATTGTTAAGAAAAACCTTATTTTCTGCTTCTATAATTTGATAGTGAGGGAAGTCGCTTTTGAATATATGTGCAGCATCTATGCCAAATAACAGGAATTTATTGGCTTCAATGTCCATTGAAGTATGTTGGTTAAGACCGGGATTGTTATGAGCGTTGATGATGCCAGTCTTAGTGATGTCTAGCTTTACGGCTTTCAATATTTTGCCTAAAAAGGCTTCGTCCTGATCTGTAATGAATTCAGCTGAGGGTTCGTTTACAATAACAATAACCCCCAGGGAATTAGCTCCTTTTATGGAAATAGGCTGCTCTTGCTTTTCTTGAGGCTTTTCTTCTTCTACAACCACTGTAGGTTCAGGTGTTTGTTCTTCCTGAGGCTCCTGTTCGGTAGAATTACTGATGATTTCTTCACCTGCTATTTTGTATACAGGCTCAGTGATGAAAAATTTCAAGAAAGCGTTATCAGACATTACTCCTTATTTAAATTGAATATTGATTTTAACTCTACGGCTTCATCAGGATCCATTCTACCTGCTAACACCAATCTTAACTGACGTCTTCTTAATGCGCCATCATATAGGTCTCTTTCCTCATCTGTTTCAGGAATGGCTTCAGGTATATCGATCGGTCTGCCAGATTGATCTACAGCTACAAAAGTGAAGAAAGCACTGTTACTGGCAAATTTTTTACCGCTAGGAATATCTTCAGCTTCTACCTGAATGTGCACTTCCATGGAAGAGTTAAATGCCCGTGTTACTTTCGCTTTAAGCGTAACTACATTACCAAGCTGGATAGGTTTACCGAAAGAAACATTATCAACAGAAGCAGTTACTACTATTCTGTTAGAGTGTTTTTGAGCTGCTATGGCAGATACAATATCCATCCAGTGCATGAGCCTTCCACCCATCAGGTTGTTCAAGGTATTGGTATCATTAGGAAGAACCAGTTCTGTCATGGTCACATAGGACTCACGAACAAACTTCTTTTGTTTTTTTGACATTCTTTAAATTAAAATCTAAATCTGATCTTTTGCTTAAGTGCAAGAGGTAGACTATTTGCCCCAGCCCTCATCACCTAGCAAAGGTACAAAGCTAAAATAATCGAACTCCTCTTTCTTTAATTTTTTATCTTCTACTTTGGTGATTTTGAGCATCTTTTGCTTTTCGTTATCACCAACAGGAATAATAAGAACTCCTCCTACAGATAATTGTTTGATGAGGCTGGATGGAACTGAAGGTGCCCCGGCTGTAACAATTATTTTATCATATGGCGCATACCTGGGTAGGCCTTTGGAGCCATCTCCACAGAAAAACTTCGGTCTATAGCCCATTTTAGGTAAAAACTTGCGCGTTCTTTCATAGAGTACTTTATTGTATTCAATGGTGTAAACGTTAGCTCCCATTTCTACCAATACACAAGCCTGATAGCCGCTGCCAGTGCCTATTTCCAGTACTTTATCCTGTGGGCTGATCTCTAACTTTTCAGTTTGAAAGGCCACCGTGAAAGGTTGTGATATTGTTTGACCTTCGCCTATAGGGAAAGCCTTGTCCTGATAGGCGTGACCCAGCAGGGCATTGTCAAAGAAAAAATGCCGAGGTATTTTGCTAATTGCCTGAAGCACACCGTTATCAGTTATTCCCTTGGTTTTTAAAATTTTTACCAGAGATCTGCGCATGCCCCTGTGTTTGTAACTGTCTTCCATATTTTGTATTTGTGAAGTTAAAATAATCCTTAGATTTTATGAAGGCGAAAATTGAACTTTGAGTAAAAACTAATTTTTTTAGTATTGAGATTTGCTTTTTTGAATAATAGTCGCATTATTGCAGATGAATACTAATAAAATTAGTAAAATGAATAATTCAGATTATAAGCTCAAGTTGTATAGTAAGAAACTAAAGTCAGGCAAGTGCCAGATTAAGTTTGTGGTATCCTCTTCTAATCAGGCCCGCTGGCATGGTTATATGTTGGCAGAGTCAGGGTCGACCTTAAAAGAAGTGGTGAATTCTATTGAAGAAGAAATGAGATATATTGATGCTAAAGATGCATATTATCACAGCCATTTATATAACTTAGCCGAGCCTCTAAGGAGGACCAGAGATTCAATATTGATTTTTAACAGTTAACTAATGAGCCTGATAAGCGATAATATCAAATATCTTAGAAAGAAGATGGGAGTTACCCAAGAGCAGTTTTCGGAGCAGTTGGGTATAAAAAGATCTCTTTTAGGAGCCTATGAAGAGGGGAGAGCAGATCCCCGAATTAGCAATCTTATAAAAATGGCTCAGCTCTTTGGTACTTCTGTAGATATACTCATTAATAAAGATGTAAGCAAGCTTTCTGATGAAGAGCTGATTGTAAGCAAATTCAAAAGAGGAAAGGAAGTACTGGCTATAACTGTTAATGAAGAGCAAAAGGAAAATATAGAGCTGGTTCCTCAAAAAGCTGCAGCTGGATATCTGAATGGATATGCTGACCCTGAGTATATAAAGGAACTGCCTAAATTCAATCTACCTATACTGGCTACTGGTACCTACCGGGCTTTTGAGATAACGGGAGATTCTATGTTACCTATTTTGCCAGGTACTATTATTATAGGCCAATATGTAGATGATATTAGAGATATAAAAAATGGGAAGACCTATATTTTGGTAACTCAAAACGACGGGATAGTTTATAAGCGCGTTTTTAATTATCTGGAGGATACAGGTAAGCTGTTTTTAGTGTCTGATAACCGACAATATTCTCCTTACCAGATAGCAGGAGAGGAGGTGCTGGAGATATGGGCTAGTAAGGCTTATATAAGTGTGCAATTTCCTGATGCTGATGATTCTAAGGATGTTTCCACTGAGCAATTGGCTTCTATTGTTTTGGAACTGCAAAAGGAGATAGTAAAGCTTAAAGAAGAAAAGAAGTAAAACTTCCCTAATCTATTTATAGACGCAAACCTGAATATAGTATGTTCAGGTTTTTCTTTTTATAGGTTATTGGTGTTTCCTTTAAAAGGACTACACTAAGTGTAAAAGGAGTTGATTAGGAGGCCTTAACCGGAACAATTTCTTTACAAATGTTTTACTAAGTAAACTTTATAAATTAAAAGTATAGGATTTGAATTTTAAGAAAGC
This sequence comes from Fulvivirga maritima, assembly GCF_021389955.1. NCBI lineage: Bacteria > Pseudomonadati > Bacteroidota > Cytophagia > Cytophagales > Fulvivirgaceae > Fulvivirga > Fulvivirga maritima. Next base: position 106,713 of record NZ_CP089980.1, on the reverse strand, counting down.
GATAAATGATATACTAGGGCTTAATAAAACTATATTGGCCCTTTCTTTTGCCCGAATGGCTGATGCTATGGGAAATAGCATTCTGTTTATTTTAATTCCCGTATACGTAGCCAAGATACCAACTGAACATATTGACTTTTCTGTATCAGTGCTGGTAGGGCTGCTTATTTCTATTTACGGCTTTGTAACTTCTCTTTGCCAACCTGTAATGGGTGGAGTAAGTGATGCTTTGAATAAGAGAAAGGTACTGATCATAATAGGAATGCTCATTGTCTGTGCTGGTACGTTAGGATTTATAGTGGCTGAAAATTTCATGCATTTGCTGTATTTGAGGATACTGCAAGGTGTAGGTGTGGCCATTACAATACCTGCATCTCTCTCTATTATTACGGCCGTTTCCAAAAAGGAATCAAGAGGAGGGGCAATGGGAGTATACAGTACTTCCAGAATGATTGGTTTTGCTATAGGACCAGTGGTAGGCGGATATTTGCAAGTTCATTATGGGTTTAACTCTGCTTTTATTGCAGGAGCTGTGTTAATATTTATTTCAGTAATTATGGTGCTGCTATGGGTTAAAGAAGTGAAGGTGGAGGAGCCAGTTACTAAAACTAAAAAATCAGGACTTTTTGATTGGTCACTATACTCACCAGGTATACTTACAGCGGCTTTAGCTACTTTTACTATGGCTAATTGCTTCTCTATGGTCACTACATTAGAGAATCAGTTTAACGAGCGTTTGGATATTACTGCATTTGGATTTAGTGTAGCCTTTAGTATGCTTATGGTTGGCCGTTTGATTTTTCAGGTACCATTGGGGCATTTATCAGATAAGAGGGGGCGGCGGCCTTTTATTTTAATAGGCTTGGTGCTTATGGCCATCAGTACAGTGCTTATGGGAGAGGTGACAGAAATGTATCAGATGGTAATATTACGTTTATTACAAGGAGTGTCGGCGGCAGGAATTGCTGCGCCAGCATTTGCCTTGGCAGCAGATTTATCTAGCAAAGGAGGAGAGGGGAAGGCAAATGAGCATTATCACCATGGGCTTTGCTCTGGGGATAGCCGTGGGGCCATTGATAACCGGTGTGCTGGTTAATGAGTTTTTTGAGCTGCCGTTTATTGTGACTGGAGCTGCAGCTTTAATAGCGGCAGGCTTAGTGTATAAGTATATGCCTGAAACCGTAAAAAAATAAAAGCATAAAAAAATCCCCTTCATGATTGAAGGGGATTTATAACGGAATATAATTTAAAACTTATAGATTATCAGATTTAGCTTTAGCACTATAAAATTCTCTATTAAGTCTTGCTATGTTCTCTAAGCTGATTCCTTTAGGACACTCCGCTGAGCAGGCTCCGGTGTTAGTACAAGATCCGAATCCTTCTTCATCCATCTGAGCTACCATGTTTTCAACTCTGGTTTTACCTTCTACTTTACCTTGAGGTAAAAGGGCCAATTGAGACACTTTAGCACTTACAAAAAGCATGGCAGAAGCATTTTTACAAGCAGCTACGCAAGCACCACAACCTATACAAGTAGCAGCATCAAAAGCTTCATCAGCTACTTTTTTAGGAATAGGAATTTCATTAGCATCAGGAATACCTCCTGTGTTTACAGAAACATAACCTCCAGATGTAATAATACGATCAAATGCTGATCTATCTACTACTAAATCTTTGATTACAGGGAAAGCTTTAGCTCTCCAGGGCTCTACTACTATGGTATCTCCATCTTTAAAGCTTCTCATGTGAAGCTGGCAGGTAGTAGTTTGTTTGGGGCCGTGAGGCTTACCATTTATGTACATGCTACAAGCACCGCAAATACCTTCTCTACAATCATGGTCAAAGGCAATGGGTTCTTCTCCTTTTTCTTTCTAGTTGATCGTTTAAGACATCAAACATTTCAAGAAAAGACATGTCAGAAGAAATATTATCTAATGGATAGGTAACTAATGCACCTTTTTCTTTATCGTTTTTCTGTCTCCAGACTTTTAATGTGATTTTCATAATAAAACTTTTAAAAGTAAATGGGTATAGTCCCTGTACTTATTTATAGCTTCTTTGGGTCAATTTAACATTTTCAAAAACCAGTTCTTCCTTATGTAAGGTAGCAGGAGCTTCAGGGCCAGTATATTCCCAAGCTGAAACAAAAGAAAATTCATCATCTTTTCTTTTAGCCTCTCCTTCTTCGGTTTGTGATTCTTCACGGAAATGACCACCACAAGACTCAGATCTGTGGAGTGCATCATCTACCATTAATTCACCCAATTCAAGGAAATCAGCCACCCTGTTAGCTTTTTCAAGACTGATGTTTAATTCATCGCTTGATCCAATCACATTAACATTTTGCCAGAATTCCTCTCTTAATTTTTGTATTTCTACTTTTGCCTTTTTCAGGCCAGCTTCGTTTCTAGACATACCGCAGTATTCCCACATAATATTTCCTAGTGCTTTGTGGAAATCATCAACGGTTTTTTCTCCTTTTATAGAAAGCAGTTTTTCGATTTTGCCTTTTACATCAGCTTCAGCTTGTTTAAATGCTTCATGATCAGTAGGTACCTTATCATAAGACATTTTCGCTAAGTAATCGCCGATAGTGTAAGGAATTACGAAGTATCCGTCTGCTAAACCTTGCATTAATGCACTGGCTCCTAATCGGTTAGCTCCGTGATCAGAGAAGTTACATTCTCCGAGAGAGTATAAACCGTCTACGGTAGTCATCAGGTTATAGTCTACCCAAAGTCCACCCATGGTGTAGTGAACAGCAGGATAGATCATCATCGGTGTTTCGTAAGGATTTTCACCGGTAATTTGCTGATACATGTCAAACAAGTTACCGTATTTTCCTTCTATAGTGCTTCTGCCATCTCTTTTAATAGCATCAGCAAAATCAAGAAATACTGCTAAGCCTGATTTAGAAACCCCTTTGCCATCGTCACACATGTTTTTAGCGTTACGAGACGCCACATCACGAGGTACAAGGTTACCAAATGCAGGATATCTTCTTTCCAGATAATAATCTCTTTTTTCTTCAGGAAGATCAGTAGGTTTTAATTCTCCTCTTCTGATTTTTTCAGCATCAGATACTTCTTTAGGAACCCATACGCGTCCATCATTTCTTAGAGATTCAGACATCAAAGTTAATTTTGACTGGTGATCTCCAGAAACAGGAATACAGGTAGGGTGTATCTGCGTGAAGCAAGGGTTAGCAAAGTAAGCGCCCTTTTTATGTGCTCTCCATGCTGCGGTAGCATTAGAGCCCATAGCATTAGTAGAAAGGTAGAATACGTTACCGTAACCTCCCGTAGCCAAAACTACGGCATGAGCACTATGTGACTCTATTTTACCTGTGATCAGGTTTCTGGTTACAATACCTCTGGCTTTTCCGTCTACCATTACCAGGTCAAGCATTTCTTCGCGAGGGTACATTTTTACTTTACCATTAGCGATTTGTCTGCTTAGCGCACTGTAGGCACCTAGTAGAAGCTGTTGTCCGGTTTGGCCCCTGGCGTAGAAGGTTCTGGAAACCTGCGCTCCACCAAAAGATCTGTTAGCTAATAAACCACCGTATTCTCTGGCAAAAGGAACACCTTGAGCCACACACTGGTCTATAATGTCTACACTTACTTCAGAAAGTCTGTGTACGTTAGCTTCTCTTGATCTGTAGTCACCTCCTTTTACGGTATCGTAGAACAAACGGAAAACGCTGTCACCATCATTCTGATAGTTTTTAGCAGCGTTTATACCACCTTGTGCAGCAATACTGTGCGCTCTTCTGGGGCTATCCTGAAAGCAGAAGGCTTTCACGTTATAACCTAGTTCACCAAAAGAGGCTGCGGCTGAAGCTCCTGCCAAACCTGTACCGACCACAATGATGTCATACTTTCGCTTATTGGCAGGGTTTACTAATTTTATATTGAATTTATGCTTTGACCATTTCTCGGCTATTGGGCCTTCTGGTATTTTAGAATCTAATTTCATCTATCAAGCTTTTAAGAGTTCTTTTTTTAAATACTTTGATAAAACATTATAATGGGAATCACTGCGAAAAGTGCCGGAACAATAATGGCAAATCCATATCCCACCCCTTTAATTAAAGGATTGTATTTAGGGTGATTGAGACCCAAAGTTTGAAAGGCACTGCTAAACCCATGATATAGGTGAAACATTAGAGCAAGCATAGAAATAGTGTAGAAAGCTACAATCCACCATTCGGCAAAAGCCGCAGCAGTTACCGTGTAAAGGTCATTGTAAGACTCACCAGCATACGTTACCGTAGGGATCCCTCCCCCAGTGCATTTCATACCAAAAGTTTTTCAGATGTATTACCAAAAAGATGAAAATAATAGTTCCTAACAAGCCCATGTTTCGTGAGCTCCAGGTACTATTTGTAGAACCTTTAGATACATTATATCCTACAGGACGAGCCTTTTTGTTACTCACTACCAATCCAATACCCCATACAATGTGGATAATGAAAGTGGCATAAAGTAGGTAGGATGTAGTTTTGATAATAGGATTGGAGGTCATAAATCGGGCATATGTGTTAAATGCCTGGCCACCATCGTGGTGTAATAATTGGAAATTACCAATTAAGTGAACCACTAAAAATACGATAAGGAATAATCCCGTTAAAGCCATGAGAAGCTTTCTTCCCAAGGAGCTAGAAATAGCGTTCGTGAACCAACTCATTTGTATAATTTGATAGTTTAAGTTGTAACATTTTGACGTTGTCAAAGGTACAAGCCAAAAACTAATCAAACAATCATGGTCAGCTATTTTAAAACATTCTAAATAGACTTATGATACCAGTAATAATATTTCTACCATAATAGTGATTGCTCCCAGGATGAAGACCACTACAGGGATAAAGTAAGGGTGCTTAATGGCGTCCTTTATTTTCCCAAATATATTTGTACGTTTATTCATTTAACTTTAAGGATTTGACATGTCGGTACCAATTTGCATACCATGTTTTGTAAAGTGCTGTATTTCAGTTTTTTGAAGTATTAATAAGGCTTGTTTTATTCTCTTATTGGGATTTTGTTTCAAATTGAGAAAGGGGCTTCTCGGTCAACTTTATTATATTTGAGCTTTAACTACTTAGATACTCTTAATGGCACCAAATATTATTCTTTATATTATTTTAGGAATTATTACTATAGACTTTGCGGTAGATCAGCTTTTAGATTACCTCAATCATAAGTCTAAGAGGGTGGATTTGCCTGAAGAAATAGCTTCATTTTATGATGAAGAGAAGTATAAAAAGTCTCAGGAATACCAGAAAGTCTCTGGCAGATTTTCATTTATTACCTCATCCTTTAGTTTTATCATTTCATTTTTAATGCTTTCGCTTGGTGGTTTTGGTTATATCGATCAGCTGCTGAGGCCGTATTTTGAAAATGAAATATGGCTGGCATTAGCCAATTTTGGAGTTTTATATGTGGTGTCTGATGTTATTAACATCCCATTTCAATGGTATAGCACGTTTGTGATAGAAGAGCGTTTCGGCTTTAATAAAACTACACCTAAAACTTTTGTGCTGGATAAAATAAAGGGATACGCGCTTTCTGCCGTGCTGGGAGTGGTGCTGGTGGGTGCCTTATTATATCTGATATTGAATATCGGTGAGAACTTCTGGTTGTATTTTTGGCTGGTGGCTTCTGTGTTTATCTTGTTTGTAAATATGTTTTACACTTCACTTATTCTTCCTCTTTTTAATAAGCTAACGCCGTTAGAAGATGGTGAACTCAAAAGTGCAATACAGGCTTATAGCGAGAAGATAGCTTTTCCGTTAGACAGTATTTATGTAATAGATGGATCAAAAAGATCTAACAAGGCAAATGCATTCTTTTCTGGTTTAGGAAAGAAGAAAAAAATAGTGTTATATGATACTTTAATTAATAACCATACCACAGAAGAGCTTGTGGCGGTACTGGCTCACGAGGTGGGACATTTTAAGAAAAAGCACATTATTTACGGCTTTGCTATTTCTATTATGCAAATAGGAGTAATGCTATTCGTTATGTCTACGATGATTTATAATGAAAACCTTTCTCTTGCTCTTGGTGCCGAGCAAATGGGCGTGCATTTAAATTTATTGGCTTTCGGTCTATTATATTCTCCTATTAGTACCTTGCTGGGCATAGCTATGAATATTTTTAGCAGAAAAAATGAGTATGAAGCCGATGCTTATGCGAGAGAAACATATGATGGAGATGCTTTGGCTACCGCATTAAAGAAACTCTCCGTAGATAATTTAAGTAATTTATATCCGCACCCGGCATATGTTTTTGTAAATTACTCGCATCCACCACTTTTGGCCAGGTTGGCGGCTATAAAGAATGAAAAGTAGGGTAGGTAATGAATATAAGCGTTCTACTGATCATCAGATAGTTCTGTTTAAATTCAAATATTGCCAATGACCCAAATTTGCTATAAAATTTATGTGGTTTGTCGATAAATATATAAACTTGTTATATTAAAATACTAGTGAAAAATGAGTGCAAATTTTGATAAAGTAAAATCGTTTTTGTTGGAGCTTGAGTTTACGCTGCTTCATGAAGACCCTCAAGAAGAATTATTTGTAGTGGAAAAAGATGGCTCAGGTATAGCCAACCTTATTATTGACTGCGAAGACCCTATTTTAATTATAGAAGGGGTGCTTTTTGAAATAAACAACAAGTCATTAGAGCTTTTTGAAGAGCTGCTTAAGAAGAACAGAGAGATTATTCATGGTGCTTTTGTTTTGGATGAGTCCGGATCTAAAGTGCTATTTAGAGATACTTTACAGCTGGAGAATCTTGATCTTAATGAGCTGGAAGGAACGCTAAACTCATTAGAGTTATTGCTAAGTGAGTATGCAGCTGATATAATAGAATTTTCAAAAAATTAATTAAAAGAAGAATGGGAATATTTAGCAGGTTATTTACCATAGGTAAAGCCGAAACAAATTCGGCAATAGATAAATTAGAAGACCCTATCAAAATGACTGAGCAGGGCATAAGAGACCTTAAAGTGGATCTTGATAAGAGTCTACAAGCCTTAGCAGAGGTAAAAGCGATGGCTATTAGAAGTAAGAGAGAGCTTAATGACCATAAAGCTACTTCAGAATCTTACGAGCAAAAGGCTATTATGCTTTTACAAAGAGCTGAAAAAGGTGATTTAGATCCTGCTGAGGCTGATAGGTTAGCTACTGAAGCACTTACCAGAAAAGAAGAGGCTACAGAAAGTGCCAAAAGAAGTGAAGAAGAGGTGCAAAGATTTGAGACCAACATAGCTCAGTTAGATGCTAACGTAAAGAAGTTGAGATCTTCTATCACCAGATATGAAAATGAATTGCGTACGCTAAAAGCACGTTCACGCGTGAGCCAGGCTACTCAAAAAATCAATAAGCAAATGTCAGGCATAGACAGCTCTAGTACAGTGAGTATGCTAGAAAAAATGAAAGACAAAGTAGCGCAGCAAGAGGCTATGGCAGAGGCTTATGGAGACATCGCTAATGAAAGCAAAAGTCTTGATGATGAGATAGACTCTGCTCTTGATGAGAAATCATTTAAAGCGTCTTCTTCATTAGAAGAGCTGAAAGCTAAGATGAAAAATAAAGGACAGTAATTAAATAATTAGCAAATGGGCTTGTTTGATAACTTCTTTAAGAAAAAAGAGAAAGAGCCTCACTATGATAGCACAGATATCAGAGTGCAGGACTTAGATGTTGGGTTTGTATTCGATTATGACCTTTCTACCTGGGAGGTGAATAATATTTATGAATACGACTGGGGCGATAATTACTTTACCAGAGAGTATAAAATTAGTAACGGAGAAAAATCACTCTTTTTGTCTTTAGAAGAAGATGATGAGCTCGAACTTTCTGTTTCATCAAAAATAAAAGTAAGGGCGCTAGGCTCTGAGGTGGTAGATAAGCTTATGACTGAGCAAAAGCCCCCTTCTGAGATCACTTATGATGGCAGAACTTATTATCTGGAAGAAGAATCTCCCGGATATTTTCATGATATAGGCAGAAGTGATGATTGGGAAGAGTTTGTGTCTTGGGATTATGAAGATGATAAGGGAGAGTACATCCTTACCGTGGAGCAATGGGGAGAGAAGGAGTTTGAGGCTTCAGCAGGTAAATACATAAAAGAATTTGAAATCTCTAATATTTTACCTTCGGGCGATACATGAAGGGGAGTGGCAGATCATGAAAATGGCCCCACTAACACTAAAAAGAAAAAAATGAACAATGGATTTGTAAAACTTATTATTGTGGTAATAATAGGCTTTGTAGTTATTAAAGCTTGTAATAACCGGCGTAATGATTACGGAGGCTCATCGCAAATGGAGAACTGGGAAAAGTCTCCTGTGGATGAGTTAATAAAATCTCTTTCTGACGAGCAAAACTTCTCTATCATATTGTATGATATGGATGCCGATGAGTCAGGAGATACCTACAAGCATAAGTATAGAGTAATAGTAGAGAAGCCTGATACTGTGCAGGCAAAAGAAACAGAGTGGTACCCTGTATCAGCTGGTTTTTTTAAGCAGCATTTAAATGATATGGGTATGGAAATAGCCTCTAAAAAAGATGGGGTTGTGCATAAACAAGCCGCTCCTGCAGGTTATACTAACTATGTAGGTAATGAAAAATATGGACATTGGGTAAATAGAAACGGAGGCTCCTTCTGGGAGTTTTATGGTAAATATGCTTTCATGCGTTCTATGTTCAACATGATGAGTTATCCTGTAAGAAGATCTTATTGGGATGATTACCATGGAGGCTACTATGGTACTGGCCGATCATATTATGGTCCTTCTGGTAGAACAATATATGGAACAAAGAATTACACCTCTTCCAGTTCTGGTAGAAGCACTACCTGGGCCTCTAAGCCATCTACATTTAAAGATAAGGTAAGAACCCGCGTAGCCAGATCTTCTTCTTCGTCTAGCTCCAGAAAGTATTCTTCTGGTAGTAGCTACGGTAGAACCTCTCGTAGTTCTTCAAGATCATCATCAGGATCATCGTTTAGGTCTAGAAGTGGCGGATTTGGTAAATAATACACTCCATATTGAAAAATATAATAATTTATGAGTCTCTCTGAATTTTCATTTGTTGTATATGAGGCCATTATATACATAGCACTGGCTTTCATTTTCTTTTTAATAGGCAAGTTTGTCTATCAGTTAATACATAATACCATCAACGTAAAAGAGGAGCTGGTTAAAAAGGATAATCTGGCTTTTAGCTTATCACATGTAGGCTATTTTGTGGGATTACTTATAGCCATTGGTAGTGCTATTGTTGGTCCGTCTCAAGGACTTTGGAATGATGTCATCGTTATCTCCATCTATGGAGCCTTAGCTATAGTATTGCTCAATGTTTCTATCATTATTACAGATAGGGTGTTGCTCAGTCGTTTTTCTGTAAGAAAGGAAATAATAGAGGATCAGAATGAGGGTACAGGAATAGTAGAAGGAGCCGTTTCTATAGCTTCAGGTCTTATAATATTTGGAGCCGTAACCGGAGAAAGCAGCAGCATATCTGCGGGAATTATTTCAGCGCTTGCATTTTGGTTCTTGGGGCAGTTAGCCCTTTTACTTACTGGTTGGGTATATAACCTGATCACTCCTTATGACATCCATGAGCATATAGAAAAAGATAATGTGGCTGTGGGTATTGGTTTTGCAGGAGCGTTAGTAGCTATGGGTAACCTTATCAAATTTGGCCTGATGGGAGAGTTTGAGAGCTGGGGAGCCACCCTTTCTGAAGCTGGACTAGAAGTAGTAGTTGGTCTAATATTACTACCTGTAATGCGGTATATTACAGATAAAATTTTACTGCCTGGTGAGAATTTAACTGATGAGATTATCAATCAGGAGAAGCCAAATATTGGAGCAGCCATAGTAGAGGCCTTTGCTTATATAGGAGGTTCAGTGCTGATTACCTGGTGCTTGTAATAGTAAAAGAGGGACTGTAAATATTGGAGGGACGGATTAAAAATATGCTTGGTCGTAGATCAACGCTTTTAAAAGCAGCCATTTTTGCTACTGGTTTTTCAGGCGTAGTAGCCGAATACATACTTTCTACACTCGCTACCTATTTTTTAGGAGATTCTATTTTTCAGTGGGTTATGATTATCTCGCTGATGCTTTTCTCCATGGGGGTTGGTAGCCGCATAAGTAAAGCCTTTAATCAGCATTTGCTTAAATGGTTTCTATTTGTGGAGTTTGCCTTGTCATTATTGGTTTCTTTTGCGCCACTTTCGGTGTATACCATGTCAGCATGGAGTACTTCATATGAAACATTGATATATGTTCTGTCTATAGGCATAGGCACACTCATAGGTATGGAAGTACCTTTGGTTGTACGTATCAATAATGAGTTTGAAGAGCTGAAGTATAATATTTCAGGAATACTTGAAAATGACTATTATGGAAGCCTTTTAGGAGGTGTTTTCTTTGCTTTTATAGGTTTGCCTGTATTAGGGCTTATGTATACGCCATTTGTATTAGGGTTGGTAAATCTTCTGGTAGCTATAGCTTTAATTATTTCTTTAAGAAAGGTGATGAGCGATTCAGATAAAAAAGTATTACTGCCTTCGGCTTCAGCCATTTTAGTTATTCTGGTGGTAGGGTCATTAGTTACCAAGCCTATTATTATATATGGAGAACAGTCTAAATATAAAGATAAGGTAATATTTACTGAGCAGACGGCCTATCAAAGAATAGTAATGACTCAGTGGAAAGATGATTATTGGCTGTACCTAAACGGTAATCAGCAGCTTTCTACCAGAGATGAAGTGATGTACCATGAGCCTTTGGTGCACCCGGCACTCACCTTGCATCCGCACCCTGAAAACGTGCTGATATTAGGTGGTGGAGATGGTTGTGCTGCCAGAGAGATTCTGAAGTACCCTAGCGTTAAAAATATTACTTTGGTAGATCTTGATCCTGCTATGACGGAGTTAGGGCAAAATAACCCTATACTCAAAGAGCTGAATCATAACTCTCTTGATAATGAGAAGGTAAAGGTGATTAATACAGATGGCTATCAGTATATTCAAAAGGATACCTCTTTTTATGATGCTATTTTTATTGACTTGCCAGACCCTCGTACTGTGGAGCTAGGCAGGCTGTATAGTTATGAGTTTTATAAAAGCTGTTATAAGTTGCTCAGGCCTCAGGGAGTAATTGTAACTCAGGCCGGAAGTCCTTATTTTGCGACTAAAGCCTTTAAGTGCATAGTAAAGACTATGAAAGAGGCAGGCTTTAACACTGTTCCATTGCATAATCAGGTAGTTACTATGGGCGAATGGGGGTGGAGTTTAGGTCAAAAAGCCAGTCCTTATGATGATCTGAAAGGTACACTTCAAAAACTGCAGTTTTCTGTAGATACTCAGTGGATAGACCACGAAGCCATGCAGCTGATCACCTCATTTGGGAAAGATATTTATGTAGGAGACAATAAGGGGCCGGTTAAAATTAACCGAATACATGATCCGGTGCTTTATAAATATTACTTAAAAGGAAACTGGGATTTATACTAACCGAAGCTATGGAGCATATTACACCAGAACATAAATCATTAACGGCGCATATCTACAGCCTTAGGTTATGGGTAAAGACCATAGAGCCGGAATATTTGAAAATTACTTTTGATAAGTTGCTCAATAGCACTGAATTTAAAGTGCTTAACTTCTCGGAGTATTTCTTTCCGGTTCAGGGATACACGGCTATATGGCTGCTGGCAGAATCTCACCTGGCTATTCACACTTTCCCTCAAAACGGCTGGAGTTATATAGAGCTCAGCGGCTGTAACAAGGAGAAGACTAACCTGTTTAAAGAGCAGGTTCAGTTTATGGATTTTGAAATGAAATGGGAAACCCCTGAGATGACTGAGAGTTGTCCGGGGTCTTCATGATAAAAATAAGCAATAGATGAAAAAATGGAAATACTACATATTAGCATCATTAGCCTACATCGGCATTATTTGCCTGATCGGGGTGGTAGAACAACAATCGCCAGATGCTAATATTAAGAGTATTTCAGATGCCTTTTGGTATGCTATAGTTACGCTAACCACCGTGGGGTACGGAGATTTTTATCCTGTTACACCAATAGGGAAAGTGGTAGGTTTAATTGTAATTATAGGTAGTATAGGCGTATTAGGCTATGTAATAGGCGAAATCACCAGTAAATTTAATCGGTATATGGAAAAGAAAAAATATGGTTTCTGGGGTACAGACTTTGAAGGACACTATATCATCATTGGTTGGAATCCCTTTGGTCGGCAGGTGGCAGAGCAAATATTTAACTCTGGCCATAAAATCGCTTTTGTAGTTAACTCAAAAGCAGATGTAGACCTGATCAAAGATGTGTTTCCGGGAGATAATTGCTTCTGCCTGTTTGCTGATTATTATAATATGGAAGCCTATGAAAAGGTGAACATAAAAAAGACTAAAGGCGTATTTGTAAACTTTGAAGAAGATACTAAAACGCTGGTATTTGTGCTTAACCTTAAAAAGGCATATCCTAATAGTAATATTGTAGTTACCTGTATTAATCCGGAACTCAAAGATACTTTTGTGAATGCAGGCATTCGCTATGTCATCTCGCAGAGCGAAGTAGCCTCTCGCCTGGTGGCTAGCTATATATTTGAGCCTTTTGTGGCTTCTTATACTGAAGACCTTATTACAACCAGTATCTCGGGATTTGATTCTGATATTCAGCAATATAGAATTTTGAAAGATAATAAGCTGGCCGGGGCGGAGTATATGGATGCTTTTCATGAACTCAAAGAGAAGTTTAATGCAGTAGCCATTGGTATGGTGAGCCACGGACAAATCATAAAGAACCCTAACAAAGGGCAGATCATTAATGCCGGAGATTACCTTATCCTTATCTCTGATGGAAATACAAAATCTAAACTCGAGACTATTTTTGGGGTGAAGGAAGGGGAGTGATAGCTCCTCCTAAATAGTCTCATTTTTCCTTTTTCAAAGTCTAAATATAGATCATAGGGTATTCATTGGTAGTAACTCAAAATCCTGACAAAAATCATAAATTTATTTTTACCTGATTACGGCTCAAAATCAGGGTTTTAGCTTCTCTGTTTCGCGGTGGCAGTTTTGCTCATTTCATGTAATTTATTGATAATCAGTCGATTAATTTTCTTATCAGTAATTAATTTGAATTAAAATAATTTTAATTTGTATAAATACGTGTATGTACCTATGGAAATTATTTTAACAAAGAAATAGTTTTGTATATATACGCTACTACTAATTACTAATGGGTCATGGAAACTATAAATATTCTCGTAATAGAAGACTCTAAAGACGACTTCTATTTGATGGAACGGATTCTGAAAAAGAATCAGATTCCTTGCTCTCTACATTGTGTAGACACCAGGGATGAGTTCCTGGACGCCCTTCATGAATCAAATCCTAATTTGATTATTTCGGATCATGCTATGGCAAATTTTAGCAGCATGGATGCTTTGCAGATTTGCCATAAAGAACGCAGAAGTGTTCCTTTTTTAGTGGTTACTGGCACGCTGCCTGAGGAGACAGCCAAGTCACTGTTAGCACTAGGGGTGGATAACTATGTTCTTAAGAAAGATCTTGATCTCTTACCAGATGTGGTGAAACAAGCACTCAGTAAGCATAGAAGCTGGGTGAGCAGTGGAGTGAAAAACCTAACTGCAGAAGCTATGTCAATGCCTAAAATAGACACCAATTCTTTTGCATTAAAATTTACGAAATACCTGAATGAAAAAATTCAATCTATTGATGGTATGACTAATCTGATGCAGAATGAAGCGTTGTGTGCTAAGTATCGGAATTTCCAATACAGAGAAATTAAGTCGCAAACGCAGCAAATGCGTTATGTAAGCCATTGTATAAAAGAAATGGCAGAATTGAAGCTTTCTGAAGTAAACAGTGATGTTATTAACCTCAGGTTGCTTACTACTAATGTATGGTTCGAATTGCTGGAAAGTCGCTTTTTTGATGTTGTAATGGTAAATAACATTTCAGAAGATCTTACCTGGCAGGGGGATGTAAAAGTGTTGAAGGTGATATTAAGACATATTTTTAGAAATAGTATGCTTTTTAAAGATACCGCCAAAGAGCTTAACCGTATGACACTTACGGCAGTAAAACAGAATAACTACATTATTCTGGAAATCGATGATAATGGAATTGGTATTGAAAAGGATGCTATTCCTAATGTATTTGATGTTTTTTATAGTGCTGATGCAGATTACAAGACTGTAGGCATTGGTTTATACATAGTTAAGGAATTGCTGGATGAGCTAGGTGGAGAAATGCGTATTACCAGTGAACCCAAAGTAGGCACTACTATCCAGCTGTTATTACCCCAATATAGCTGATTGAGTAATCTCGCTACTATGGAGGAGTAATTGATGGGCTGTATCAAAAGGGATGATTTGAAAATTACTTTTGATACAGCCTTTTTCTTATACTTGACTCATGCCTCCATCTACATTCAGCTCTATTCCATTTATATAAGAGGCCGCATCAGAAGCCATAAAGAGCACGGTTTCAGCTATCTCATCGCAGGAGCCAAAGCGGCCCAGCGGTACCTGATCTAAAAACTGCTGTTCCATCACATCGAACTCTTCATTACTGAGCTTCATTTTACTGAATATGGCCGTGGTTACTGGTCCTGGAGCTATGCTCATGGTTCTGATGTTTTTAGCTGCCAGCTCATTGGCCAGGACTCTACTTAGAGAGCGTAAGGCGGCTTTGGTGGCGGCATATACACTAGTGCCTACATATCCCTTACCGCCGGCTACAGAAGTATTGCTAATAATGGTGCCGCCATCATTCATGTAAGGCAAGGCTTCTTTTATGGTGAAAAATGGCCCTTTTACATTCGTGTTAAAATGTTCATCAAAGTGCTCTTCAGAAATATGGCTGATGGGTAAGAACTTGGCTATTCCTGCATTTAAGAAGAGAATATCGATCTTGCCAAATGCTTCTACAGTCTGCTTTATGGCCTCTTTATTGGCAGAAATGCTGGAGGCATCTGCTAAAATAGAAATAGCATTCTCTCCGATAAGTGCCATGGCTTCATCTAATGCTACCTGCCGCCGACCAGTAATGGCCACCTTAGCTCCTTGTTGTACAAAAAGCCTGGCCGTGGCCAGACCTATTCCGCTATTTCCTCCGGTTATTAAAGCTACTTTTCCGTCTAATCTATTCATAGTCAGTCATTATGGTGAAGCTTCAAGGTGGGAGAATAATTGATCTCTTAAAAACGGAAATTTATCTGTTTATTAATCATGATAGATTTATAGGAATATTTACTCAAAATATTGTCAATCAGTCTGTTGGATTGGTTTTGAGTGCTTTAGAAGCAACTATGGAGAAATGAGAGCTAAGACTTATGAAAAGAATGAATCATAATTATCAAAATAAGCCTTTTATATGTACAGGAGGGAGGGGTTAATTTCCTCTCTCAGGTAACTCTGCAGGAACCTGAGAGAGGAGAGATTTCTTGCTAAACAGCTTTTGCTTTCACTTTAGGCTTAAACTGTTTTTTAGGTTTTGTCTTTTTTGTAGTGCTTTCTGTTGAGGTTACTGTTTTCTTTTTGCCAGGCTTTAATTTAAAACAGATGATAAGGGTCACTATTGAAGTGGTCAACCAAAAGGCATCTACCACAAATATTTGTATTTGCTGTTCATTAAAGGTAGTCCATAACCAATCGCCAGTAACTATGCCGTTGGCTATCGGTACCATAAAACCTAAAATGCTACCAGAGATCAGGCACCATTTGTTAGTGAAATAGTTATTCTTTTTGATAGAAAACAAAATGGATAGCACCAACCAACTCAGGAAGTATACTTTGTAAAGAAAAACGTGCGGAGCGGGATCATTTACATCTTTAAATAACTTTACAGCCAAAAAGCTTATCACTGTAACCGGATACATGCTCAGTGAAATAGCCATAAAAATACTGGCTACCCATTCATTTGCTTTTCTTTTAAATGGGGTGTTACTCTTTTTATCGCGAGCTTCAACCCATATGAGTACTCCGGAAAGAATAACGAAGCAGCTAATAATACCGAAGCAGAAATAAATGATTTTGAGTGCGTAGCCACCAAAATTCCCATAATGCAGCTTTATCAGGAAATCCTGAACACTGGCTATATAAGGAGTTTCTCCATAAGGAGTTCTTTTGAAGGTGATTTCACCGCTGTTCGCTTTAAAGGCTACTTGTCCCAATCCTGAAAACTGCTTTTTATTAACTGGTTTCACGTCTACGGCCACTTGCATATTTGCATCGCCATAGTTTTGAATCAGCACTTTATCAGCATACACGCCTTCCCACTGGCTTTCTGCCTGTGCTACCAGGGCATTAATAGAGCCTGTGTAGGCAGTAGGTGTATTGGTGAACGGTAATGCTTCTACATCAGTAGATAAGTCTTCAAACATTTGCTGCCTGTCGCCATCATAAAAAAAGGAGGTGGCGGAGCTAAGCATAATAGTGGAACCAATAATGAGTGTGGCTCCGGTAACGGCATATATAAATTGAAAAGGAAGGCCTATTAATCCTAATGCGGTATGCGCATCCGTCCATACTGTCTTTAGCTTAGCCCAGGGTCTGAAAAGGTAGAAGTTGCTAATAATTTTTTTCCAGTGTACGATAACACCAGTTATAATGGCGAACAGAAAGAAGAAGGAGACAAACCCAGCCAGTGTGTAACCATAGGGGTAGGGGAGCTGAGCGAAGAAATGTAGTCTATAGATGAATTCTCCCAGAGTAATGTCCTGAAAGTAGTTATAGCTCTTTTGTGTTGCCGGATCTTGATAGAAAAAGGCCCTGCCTTGAGCTGCTTCTGCAGCAGTGGTATCTTTTGATGGCGTAATTGATACCATTACTCTGCGTTCCTGATGGATCTGCCTAAGCGTAATATCTCTACCATACAGCGGGTTAGAGTTGGCAACGGAATCCAGCATGGTATCAAAATCCACATCCATTTGAGTGTTATTCACTATGGGCTGTTGTCGCTCCCAGTTTACAATATCATCTCTGAAAAAGCTGATAGAACCGGCGAAGAAAATAACAAAAAGGGCTACACTGATTACCAGTCCGCTTACGGTATGGGTATGAAAAAGGACGTTATATATGCGGTTACTCATAAGGCAGATAATAGTTCAGGTGAAGGCTTTAAAAAATAGAATAAGGCTCCCAGTACAATAATGGCTGCCAGATATATGGCCCATGCCTTCCAGCCATTTTTAAAGAGAAAAGGCAGGATCATAAGTACGCACCATACTATGAAACCTGCAAATTTTAAGGTCATAAAAACAGCAGCATGATCCACTATTAAAGCGAATAATAGAAATAAAATGCTGGTGATTAAAAATCCTCCAATAAAGCCAGCGGTGATTTTAGCGAACCGCTGGTGAAAAGAAGGATTGAGGTATTTCTTATTGGCTGGCATTAAAAGGTAGTTTCAAAAATTAAGGCTAAAACGAAAAAAATGCTGATGCTCCAGCGGTTAAGATAGCCCAAAGGCCCCAGAATTATGCTTAGGCTGGCTATTACCGTGAGGGTAATCAGGTAAGTAAATATACCAGAGGTAACACCGAAGGAGAACAGGCAGAAGACAAAACCTAATACCAGACCGAATAGCCCTATAATGTAGCTCTGTTCTTTATGGCCTCGTATCCATTTCTCAAAGCCATTGGGTTTTGCCAGCTCTGCACGGTTAGATTTTTGGTAAAAGCACCAAAAACCAATGAAAGTTAATATTATGCTTAATGTAATCATATTGCCTTATAAAGCGATACAGTAAGTGGCGCAATGCCAGATGAATTCAAAATCTTTTCCTTTGTAAGTGCCAGGAGTTTCTTCTTTTTTAGTGGTCTCTACAGTGTATTTGGTAGCCCAAGGAAGTTTAAAAGTTACTATTCCTTCTTCATTAGTAGTGAGTTTTTTGCTCCATAGGTCAGCTATATAAATATCTACTTCCTGTTTGTTAAGAGGCTCACCTTTGTATAATACCTGAAGTGAAACTTCGGCGTTTTCTTTTGCTTTTTCAGTGCTGAGGTTGACTATAGCCAGGCCGGTATCATTAGTAGAAGCTGAGCTTTTTACCTCGCCACCTACTATTACCTTAGCGGTAGAGTGATAATGTGTTCTGAAAATACCAAAGTCATATTTAGTATAATCTATCACATCAATTTCTTTGTTGTTTAGCACTACTGTGTAAACGCCATTTTCATCAGGAGTGAAAGAGCCTATAAAAGCATCTTCTTTGGCACTGGTTTTTATAGCTTGCTTTTTGCCTGAAGGGGCTACTACCCATAGTTCGAAATTTTTGACACCAGCGAAGTTTTCTCCGTTAGGGTCTTCAATAAGTCCATAAGTATACTCGCCAAAATGAACTTTCACTTCTTGTTTTTGGCCTTTTATGCCAGTTTCATTGGTTTCTACCCATAAATAATGGGCACAGGCAGATTGAGAAGTGATAAGTAATAGTAAAAGGATTAGTTTGTGTGCTTTCATTATAAAATATTAAAACAACCTGCGAAATTAATCACAGGTTGTGATAGTTGCTATAGATAAATTATGGTCTAAGGTCAAAGAGTCCGAATACAGCTGCAGCAGATGTGATTTCAGCACCTCTGGTAGCAGTGTAGGTTTCAGGATTTACTTCGTAGATAAATATGCCTTCTTCATTAGCTATTTTTATATAAACCATACCATTATTTAAACTTATTCTAAACAATGACAAATGTATGGTGGATGAAAGACAAGAGCAACTATTTAGACTAATTTTAAATAAAACCGCAATCTTTATATATCAATATTTTGATTCTCATAATAGGGTAAAAGGATGTTCGTGCTGATCAGCATGCAACCTTTTGTTTTGGGCTTGGTCTTTTGGACGATTTAAGATTTTTTGAATGTTGGACTGTCACCATTTCGGAAATCTTGAGTATACCTTAAAAATCAATTACCATGCTCAAAAACTACTTACTAGTAACTATTCGCAACCTGTTAAAAAATCGTGTTTATTCATTCATCAACATTACAGGTCTGGCTATAGGTATTGCCTGCAGTATCCTTATTTTACTCTGGGTAAAACATGAAACTTCTTTCGATAAGTTTATTCCTAAGCATGATAGGCTATATCAGGTTTGGGCTAATGCCGAATTTGATGGTAAAATGAATAGTTGGAGGTCGGTGCCGCTGCCCACTTATGAGGCCGTTAAAAACCGACAGGCCAATATTGTAAACTCTGCAGTTACAGGCTGGGGGAGTACCCACTTGCTGAGCTGGAAAGACACCCGTTTTAATAAGGATGGATACGCTGTGAGTGAGGAGTTTCTGGATATGTTTGAGTTTCCACTTATAAAAGGTGATGCTTCTACCGTGCTTGATGAGCCTTATTCTATAGTAATAACAGAGTCTTTGGCTCAGTCATTATTTGGCGATGAGGAGGCTATGGGACAGCTCGTTCGAATTGATGATGAACATGAATTAAAAGTTACCGGAATTCTTAAAGACATCCCGGATAACTCTTCCTTTGAATTTGAATACCTATATCCCTGGAAGTTTAAGGCCATGATACAACCCTGGGTGGGAAACAATGAAGACAATTGGGGAAATTACTCGTTTCAGATTTTTGTGGAGCTAGATGATCCTGCGCATGAGTTGGCTGCAAATGAAGCGGTAGCTCCATTGCTAACAGAAAATGGACAGGATGATATGCCCCGATCATTCTTTTTACACCCTATGGATGATTGGCGCCTCAACTCTAATTTTGAAAACGGTGTGGCTAAAGGCGGCATGAACGATTATGTGAAGCTTTTTACCATAATAGCCGTTTTTATTGTTTTAATAGCCTGTATTAATTTCATGAACCTGGCCACCGCACGTTCTGAGCGCAGAGCTAAGGAAGTGGG
Source organism: Fulvivirga maritima (assembly GCF_021389955.1). NCBI lineage: Bacteria > Pseudomonadati > Bacteroidota > Cytophagia > Cytophagales > Fulvivirgaceae > Fulvivirga > Fulvivirga maritima. The sequence goes on along the minus strand of NZ_CP089980.1, from coordinate 86,775 downwards.
GGTGAGAAAAAGCGTAGGCTCTGGCAGAGTGGAGCTGGTACTTCAGTTTATTGGCGAATCTATATTTATCACCTTGATTTCATATGTGCTGGCCATTTTACTCGCTCAGCTGATACTTCCTTTGTACAATCAGCTGGTAGAAAAGCAATTGTTTATTGAATATCTCTCTGCTGAATTTTGGATGGTTACCGTGGCATTTATTTTACTAGTAGGAGTAGTGGCAGGCAGTTATCCTGCATTTTACCTTTCTTCTTTCCAGCCTGTAAAAGTGCTCAAAGGAAAAGTGAAGGTCGGTAAAAATGGTAGTATACCCAGGAAAGTATTGGTGACGCTGCAGTTCGGTTTTGCTATTTTGCTGATTATAGGCACCGCTGTTATTTATAAACAGATACAATTGGTGCAGAGTCGTGACTTGGGGTATGATCAGGAGAATTTACTATCCATACCTATGAATAATGAGATGATTAAAAACTTTAGGCCTTTGAAATTGGAATTACTAAGTTCTGGGGTGGTAGAGTCGGTAACCAAGTCCAATAGCTCCATTACATCTATTAATTCTAACAACTTTATGAGCTGGCCCGGAAAGCCAGAGGATTTAAAAGTGATTTTTACCACCATTGCGGCTGGGTATGATTATACCAAAACCATGGGGATAGAAGTGCTTGAAGGGCGGGATTTTTCTGAAGATTTTAAAAGTGATTCATCGGCAATAGTAATTAATAAAGCAGCATTAGATCTCATGGAACTGGAAGAACCTATCGGCACTCAGCTGGATCTTTGGGGTGATAAACGAAACTTGATAGGCGTGGTAGATAACACCTTGATGGGCTCTCCTTACGCCCCAATAAAGCCGATGTTTATTATTATAGATCAGGACTGGAGTAATAATTTGGTTACCGTAAGGCTGAGCAAAACAGATGACATAAAGGCCGCTGTAGCTCAGGTGCAGGGTGTGTTTGAGAAACATAACCCTGCCTATCCGTTCGAATATCGGTTTGTAGATGAAGACTTTGCTAAGAAATTCACCACTATTAATCTTACCAGTCGGTTAGCTGGCATATTTGCTATTCTGGCCATTATTATAACTGGTTTAGGACTGTTTGGCCTGGCAAGCTTCACAGCTGAGCAACGCACTAAAGAAATAGGCATAAGAAAAGTGCTTGGGGCTTCGGTAGGCAGTTTGGTGGCACTTATTTCAAGTGAATTTTCCAGGTTGGTAATTATTTCATTTATAATTTCGGCTCCGCTGGCCTGGTGGCTTCTTAACTCATACTTAGACCGATACCCTATTCGTACCAATATCGACTGGTGGGTATTTCCGCTTACAGGCTTTATAGCCCTTTCTTTTGCCGTTATCATTGTGGCTAATCAGGCCTGGGGAGCCGCCCGGTCTAATCCGGTGAAGTCGTTGAGGAGTGAATAGGCTAACAAAGAATTTAGTTTCAAGGGAGACCGTTTGTCTCCCTTGAAACTAAATTATAATTTAAAGGCGTGAAGCAGCATGATCAGATAAATCAGTACCTTTCGCGCCTTTCAAAAGCCCTCCAGTTTATTGATGATCATTTATCAGCATCACTGACGCTTGATGAGGTGGCCGCCCAGGCATACTATTCTCCTTTTCATTTCCACCGCATATTCAAAGCACTCATCCAGGAGCCTTTTTTGATCTATGTAAAGCGACGCCGAATGGAGAAAGCTGCCGCTCTACTCATGCGATCTCATACTTCTATCACGGATATTGCTTATGAGGTGGGCTTTGCTGATAATGCTGCCTTTTCTAAGGCTTTTAAAAAACATTATGGTGCGAGTCCCTCCCAGTTTAGAGAGGCCAGTCCGGATAGATATGCCAAAATAGATCATAGCAAGATCGGACAAGAGCCACTTTCTTTTGAAGCTTACCTTTACCGTATGGAAGAACAATTAGAATGGTTTATTAATGCGGCCGACATACGGCTGCTGGATAGAGAAAAAGAGCTATTGGCTTATGTTAGTCATATTGGTGATTGTAATAATATAGGCGATAGTTTTAGCAAGCTTTTATCATGGGCAGATAAACGAAACGTGCTGGATTTTCCCAGCACTAAACTGATGCTGATATATCATGATAGTTTGAAAATTACTCCTGCAGAAAATGCCCGGTTTAGTGCGGCTATTACTTTGAATGAGGAAATAGAACAGGAAGGAGAGGTGCTCAAAATGGATTTTGATGGCGGGAAATGCATGGTAGCTAAGTTGGAGCTGGTAGTAGATGAATTGGAAAAAGCCTGGACCAGCATGTTTATGTGGCTTAATGCCAATGACTATCAGGTGGCAGAAAGACCGTGTTTTGAAATTTATCATAGTAACTGGCAGGAGCATCCGGAGCGAAAATGCTTGCTGGAGCTATGTGTTTTTGTGAAGTAAGCATAATATACAATAAGTAATAGATATAAATGAATACCATTCAAGAGGAGAGTTTTAATAAGGAAGATTTTACTGCAGGCCTTGAAGCCATAGAATATGAAGAGTGTAGTTTCCATCAGTGTTCATTTGCAGGAGCTGATCTGAGTAGAATTACCTTTGTAGATTGTGAATTTGACGGTTGTGACCTGAGCAACATAAAAATTACTGATAGTGCCATGCGCGAAGTGCGGTTTAAAAACTGCAAGCTTATAGGAGCACACTTTGATGAGTGTAATGACTTCCTTTTTGAAGTGGCCTTTGAAGATTGTATTTTAAATTTCTCCTCTTTTTATAAAAAGTCCCTGAAGAAAACCCGGCTGATACGCTGTTCTATGTACGAGGTAGACCTGGTAGAAGCAGACATGTCAGAAAGCCTTTTTTATGAATGTGACTTCGCCGGAGCCACTTTTGACAGAACTAACCTGGAAAAGGCCGACTTAAGCACCTCCTTCAATTTTTTGATAGACCCCGAAAATAACAGACTGAAAAAAGCACAATTCTCTCAATCAGAACTAGCCGGACTGCTATTTAAATATGGGATTGTGGTGAAGTGATATATTAGGTTATTGATATTAAAGGGAGGAGTACAATTATTTGAAAAATCAATAATGTGAAATAGAGTGTGAAACTTGTCCCCTTCTTTTGAGAGATTGCCTTAAACTGCAAACCTAATTTGGTTTTTGGTGGACATGAAACTGAAACCCTAAACTGTTCCAAGATTTATAAAACCTGGCGCAAGTGTCCACTTGTGCCTTATTCGGGCATATGAGAATGTGGTCTGGTTATTACATACCATAAAGAACCAAGAATAATAGCTAATACATCTAAAACGTCTGCCACGAATCGATCTGACAGATAAGGAAATAATGCCTCGGATACGATTGCTAAAAAAGCAGTGGTAATAATGATGTCAATGGTATGCATATATTGATCGAAAAACCAATATCGTTCTGCCGCCAGTAGGTGTAGGGCGAGTGCACTCATGCAAAATGGATCCACGTAATAATCAATGAAGGGGACGCTAATTTTAAAAATGCCCTCGAGCAACTGATGACTTAAAAAGATTACAAGTGGCACCAAAAAGCTATAATGGAGAAATCTCTTGATCATAATGCTATTAAAAAGGCCACAATAAGAGAAAATAAAAGGACAGGGCTTAGGGCAATGAGAAGGAAAATACCCACAATATGTAGGAGCACTTTCCCTGTTTTAGTTAAGAAACTATCTCCTGGCTTCCAAGTGGTTAATTCACGAAAGGACTGAAAGAATCCTTTTGCAGCATTTTTTACAGATGAGGTGTTTGATTCGACTTGGCTCATTAGTTTTTACTTTAAAGTATTTTTTACATTAAATTTTGCTGCAAACTTCAGTCCTATGAGGGCTGTCTGAGTTTTATTTTGTGGCAAGTGTCCGTTTGTGCTTCGTTCCCGCCATGCTCTGCATGGTGTTTTGTTGGAATAAGATAAGTTAATGGCTAAGGCTACACTACACAGGCAGTATTTCATGAATACGTGTTTCTACATAAAGAAAAGAATTTGAGCGGATGCTCAAGCAATATATGGATCGTAGCACCTGCTATGATTCAGTTGTGAAAAGCAGGTCACACACACTAATTAGCAAATAAAAGCCGTCATTCCTGAATCATGGAGCATAGCGCAATGATATAAGGAATCTCACTGTTCGGTTAGTGTTATCAGAACAGCGAGACCCCGGCTCTTCACTTCGTTGCGGCCGGGATGACGTGATAGAGTTATGACTAATCACTTCTTTGGTAATAAAACTTTTTATCAGAAACTAACTCAAAAAATCCGGAGTCATGTACTAAAGGAGACATCCATATACTTAATTAGCATAGGCTTTTCAAATATATGGTTGCTTTTAGAAGCTGTAGCCTTGCGACTGTTTATATTTCGAAATTCGTTTCCTTAAAGTCCCGTAATTTACTGTCATTCACGATTTGGATACATCCAACACGGATTGAGCGACTCTTTTGATTCTACCTTCCCTCACTTTTGCATTATCATTTTTAACAAAAAATCAATAAAAGATGGAAAATGTAAAAGGTAAAGTAGTAGCTATTACAGGAGCTAGCAGTGGTATAGGTGAGGCAATTGCCAGGCATTTAGCTTCCTTAGGGGCTAAAGTGGTATTAGGAGCAAGAAGAACTGCAAAGCTGGAGGTAATTGCTAATTCGATCCTGGAAAATGGCGGGGAGGCAGTTTATACTAGTTTGGATGTGACTCAACCCGATAATGTAAAGGCATTTGTAGAATATGCTATTGACAAGTACGACACGTTAGATGTATTTGTTAACAATGCCGGACTTATGCCCTTATCTATGATCAATAATTACAAAATAGCAGAATGGCACCAGATGATAGATGTAAATGTAAAAGGTGTCTTGCATGGTATTGCAGCGGCACTTCCTGTATTTGAATCAAAAGACAGTGGGCAGTTTGTCAATATCACTTCTGTAGGTGATCGATGGGTAGGGCCTACTTCTACAGTTTATAGTGCTACTAAGTTTGCGGTAAGAGCCATTTCAGATGGTCTTAGGCAAGAAGTTAGTAGAAATATACGTGTGGCTTTAGTGGCACCGGGAGCTACAGAATCAGAGCTACCCAATACGATATCAGATCCGGAATTAAAGAAAATGGCGATTGAATCGTTCCGAAAAGATACTATTCCAGGTTTGGCCATAGCTAAAGCCGTTGCCTTTGCCATAGCTCAACCCACTGATGTAGATGTAAATGAATTGGTGGTGAGACCTACGGCTCAAAAAGCATATTAAGTTGAAGCTTGATTTCAAGAAAATTAAAGTCAATGGAAAAAACAATAGAAGAAACCAAGGAGTATTTAGGTATGTGGGTAACTGAAGATGGGCATATTCGTCATGAACTGTTGCAAACAATGAGATACGATGAAGCTCGTGGCTCTAGAAAAAGTGCTTATCAGGGAAGTTATAGAGTAACGGGGAATCACATCGATTATAAAGATGACACTGGCTTTACTGCTGATGGCGAGTTTAAAAATGGAATATTATACCATGGAGGTATGATCTTCTACAAAGAGCTTTAAATTTATGAATTAGTATTTATGGAAAAGGCATTTCGTTTCAACTCAATATCTGAATTTCATCATTTCTGTAACCTGCCAGCGGCTGAGCATCCATTAATTAGTCTAATAGATTATAGTAAGGTGAAATACCCTGTTAATGATCATGAACTACAGTGGATACAAAGTTTTTACTCAATAGGGTTGAAGCGAAATGTTAATGCCAAATTCAATTACGGGCAGCAATCTTATGATTTTGATGCTGGGGTGCTCACTTTTGTATCACCATTGCAGTTTCTCAAAATTGAGATGAACCCTAAAGTGAAGGTTGAGCCATCCGGATGGTTGTTACTTATTCACCCTGATTTTCTCTTCGGTACTGTTTTGGCTAAGAAAATAAAGTCATATGATTTCTTTCAATATGCCGCTTATGAGGCACTGTTCCTCTCTGAGAAGGAGGAGGCAGTTATTGTAGAGATTCTTAAGAATATAGAACGGGAATATCAATCTAATATAGATCGTTTTAGTCAGGAGCTGATTGTGGCACAATTGGAAATGTTGCTGATCTATTCTGAGCGATTTTATGAACGCCAATTTATAACTCGTAAGAAAAAAAATGTGGAGTTAGTCGCCAGGTTTGAACAGGTGTTGTCTGGTTACTTTGATAAAGATATATCAGTACAAAATGGTATTCCTTCTGTTAACATGATTGCCTCAGAACTTAATATCTCAGCTAATTATCTGGGTAGTGTTTTAAGAATGTATACCAAACAGAATACGCAGCAGCATATACAAAATAAAATTATAGAGAAGGCCAAAGAAAAACTTACCGTTACTAATCTGACTGTGAGTGAGATTGCTTACGAGCTAGGCTTTGAGCGTCCTCAATCATTCAGTAAATTATTTAAGAAAAATACTAACCAAACCCCTCTGGAGTTTAGAAAATCATTTAATTAGTTCAGTTGCCATGAGTACTCATTGAACTGCCACTAAGGACTTGAGAAAAGCCTGCTTTTCAATCCCTTTTACCTCACCACGGTACTGCAAGATCGTAACTGACCAAAGAAAACTGGTTATTGCGAACTTAATGAAGTGTAGTGAAGCAATCTCGAACTTGCTTCTGCTGTCCAGAGCAGTCTGATTTCCATAATATCAAAATTACTTCTTCATATCATCTTCATGATTACCAGGTGGGGTAGGTTATCATTGCTAAGATTGACCTAGTTTTTCTAACATGGAGTAAAGTCACATTAAAGCACTTGAAATATCTCCCTACTTTTAATACTGAAGATTTCAAGTACCAATGTGACTTAAAATTTACCTTTTAAAGGTAGCTTGTTAAAGCTGATTATTCACCAAAAAAGGTTTTGTCTAAATCTTTGTGAAATTCTTCAGCTCCTAATTCTAAACGTTTGTTGTAGTCACCATTAGCAACTGATCCTACTAGATAACGCAATTGGTTTTTCCCGTCAGTAGCAGCCTCATAAATAACTTCAGAAACAGTTTCTGCAGGAGCAAGATTATCTAAGACAGCATCGCTAAAGAATATATTTTTGAAGCTGTCAAAAATATCGTCATAAGCAGCGTGTTCCGGAATAACCAAAGAACGTCCTGTGAAATCAGTTTTTGTAGGGCCGGGTTGAACCGTTTTTATCTGTATGCCTAACTGATTTAATTCAAAAGCTAAGCTTTCGGTAAAACCTTCAATAGCCCATTTTGTAGTATGGTACAATGAAAAGAAAGGATATGCCACTAAGCCACCAATGGAAGAGATTGTAATAAATACACCACTTTTGTTTTCTCTGAAATGAGGGATGAATTCTTTTGTTAACTTTATAACCCCTACCAGGTTAGTGTTTACCACTTGCTCTATTTCCTGTTCTGTAGTGCCTTCTAAAGCTCCCACTGTTCCGTAACCCGCGTTGTTTAGTACAACATCAATTTTACCTAACGAAACTGCTTTTGCTACAGTGGTTTTGATTTGTTCTGAATTAGTAACGTCTAAAGGTAATACGGTAACGTTATCTAGCTGTGTTAATTCGGTCTCTTTTTCAGGGTTTCGCATAGTAGCAATTACGTTCCATCCTTTTTGTTGGAAGTATTTTGCGGTTCTTTTTCCTATTCCTGAAGAAGTTCCTGTAATAAAAATTGTTTTTGCCATTTTTCTGAAAATTTTGTTGTACAAAGGTAGAATGGTGGCACATCAGATTTTAAACAAAAATCAATCTCAATAGTACGAGAATCAATCAATTCTAAATTGGCTTGGAGTTATTTCGGCATGCTTCTTAAAGAAGTTATGAAAATGGGTGGGTTCTTTAAATCCCAATGCAAAAGCAATTTCTGAGATATCTTTATTGGTGTGCTTAAGTAAAATTTTAGCTTCAACTAACATTCTCTCTTGTATTATAATGGAGGTGGACTTGTTTAAAACCTCTTTTAAGGCCTTGTTTAAATGATTAACATGAACTGATAGCTTATCGGCAAATTCTGAGGCTGACCGTAAGGGAACTATCCTGGCATCTTCAACGGGAAACTGACGCTCTAATAGCTCTAAAAACTGAGTAGATATCTTTTGAGAAGCGTTTGTGTGGTTTTTTGTGTCTGTTTTTTGAGGTTGTAGTTTTTCAGCATGGTATAACAGTTCAAATACCAGCATTCGCATTTTATCATATTTATGTTTATTGTCAGAAGTCCACTCTGAGATCATTTCTGAAAAGACCTGTTCTGCCCAGCTGGTTTGCTCGTCTGTTAGTTCTATAATAGGAGTACCTTCAGGCTGAAAAGAAGAATAATTTAAAGGATTTCCAAAATGATGGAAGAAATTCTCTGTAAAAACGCATGAAAACCCACTTTGGTCGTTGTTTATTTGTTCCCAATTATAGGGTACCTGTGGGTTGGCAAATAGCAATGCTTGTTTTTTAATTTTAATACTTTTGTCTGAATAATGAACTTTATTCTTTCCCTTGATCAAACTGATTTTAAAATAACCCCTTCGGCTATAAGGAATAGGTTTTATGCTACATCCTGTTAAATCATCAAAAGCAAACACATTAAAATGTCCTATTACATTTTGCAGAGGTTTAGGAGTGGTTTTTAATCGCTGCTTATAAAAATCGTCTAATGATTCAATGTGGTTCATTTAACAAAGATACGAAATTCAAATAATAAGCATGTGCTTTTTATTTCAGGTAAGCACAGATGGATAGCTGTATTATAATAAAGGAGCTGTAGGAAAGGATGTCAATCAGGTAAAATAAACCAACTAGACGGAAGTAGGCTGCACCAAGCTAGTAAAATTTATATGTTAAATTCGGTTTTCATAGCTAAACCAAAGAGAAGAATTAATGACGGATCTTAATAGTATTGAAAATTTACATGAGTTCTACGAGAAAATGGGGATAACGCAAACTCCAAATAGCTCGGTAAATGGATTTACGATCCATCATGTTCAGGATTCTATCAGAAAACTACCATATAGAACACAAAGTTTTAGGCCGAATTACTATAATTTTCTTTTTAGCAAAGATGGAGATGGAAGTTATACCATAGATGATCATGCCTTCCCGGTAAAGAACAGGACTGTATATTTTACTAACCCAGGTAATTTCAGAACTTTTGAGTGGACGCGGCTAACGGATGCTCGTCTTATTACTTTTGACGAGGCATTTTTGAAGGAATATACAGATAGCGACATCTTTGAGAAATTTCCATATTTATTAACTGAAACTGTTCGGCCCAGGGTGTTAACCCAAGATCAATTTGCTAGGGTGGAGCGGCTTTACAACCTGATAGAGCAAGAGTTTCTATCTCCTTCAGCGTTTCAAAATAAGGTTATAGGTAGTTTGTTAGTGGGTTTATTATGGATAATTAAGGAGTATTGTTACTTAGATTATAATCCTATTTATGAGGGTAATCGCAGCTCACAAATTGTAAAGGATTTTAAATTAAACGTAGAGCAATATTTTAAGGAAGTCTTGGAAGGTAGAATGGAACAACCTATGCGGGTACAATATTTTGCTGATCAGCAAAACCTGCATGTAAACTACCTTTCTAATGTTATTAGCAACAAAACAGGGAAGCCTATGCTATACTGGATTAATGAAAAAGCCATTTCTACGGCCAAAATTCTTCTCCAAAACCCTTCACTTAGTATTAAGGAGATATCTAACCAGATGGGTTTTTTAGAAAGCGCTCATTTTAGTAATTATTTCAAAAAACAAAGCGGAGATAGCCCGGCTACTTACCGTAAAAACTATCTTTTTTAACTCACCTTAGATATTTGCAAGTCTTCCTTAATTATTCGCATCAGCCATGCTGATTACTATGGTCATCTTTGTAATATCAAATTTAAACAATAATAAAGATGAGTACACTAACCAATAAAGTAGCCGTAGTTACAGGATCTTCAAAAGGAATAGGCGCAGCCATTGCGCTAAGACTAGCGGATGCAGGAGCAAAAGTAGTAATTAATTATAATGGTAATAAAGAGGCAGCGGAGGAAGTGCTTGATTCCATTAAAGGAAAAGGTGGTGAAGCTGTTGTGATTCAGGCTGATGTGAGTAAAAGGGCTGATGTAACCCGTTTGTTTGATGAAGCGATTAGTCATTTTGGTAAAATTGACATATGGGTAAATAATGCAGGAGTGATGCTCAATGCCATGATTAAAGATTTGAGTGAAGATCAGTTTGAAAAGCAAATCGATATCAATTTCAAAGGTGTGTTCTATGCTTTGCAGGAAGCATCTACCAAATTAGCTGATAATGGAAGTATTATCAATCTATCTTCTACCGTAACACGTACTATTTTTCCTACTTATGGTGTTTATTCGGCTACCAAGGCTGCAGTAGAGCAATTGTCCAGGGTTTTTGCTAAGGAGATAGGTGCAAGAGGAATTAATGTTAATTGTGTGCTGCCCGGACCTACAGGTACCGATTTATTCCTTAAAGGAAAATCAGAAGAACTGATTGCGCAAATAGCCTCAAATAATGCTTATAAACGATTAGGTACACCAGAAGAAATAGCTCAAGTGGTAGCATTTTTAGCTACGGACGAAGCCAAATGGATTTCTGGTCAAAGCATTGGAGCTAATGGAGGCATGTCCTAATTTTTTTCATCTCTAATGGCGTTAGGTAATTATTCTCTCAAGCAACTAGCTTATTAAAATAGTTGCTTGAGAATATTTTGACGCGAATAAAATATCAATTAAAATGAAAATACTTCAGAATAAAGTAGCCATTGTCACGGGGTCTAGTCGTGGTTTAGGGAGAGCTGTTGCCGAAAGATATGCCTTCTTAGGGGCTAATATTATTATAAATTATACTAATAATAAGGCTGCTGCAGAGGAGGCTTTGCAGGTCATAAAGGCTCATGGTGTGGAGGCTATTGCTGTTCAGGCAGATATAAGCAAGCCGCATGAAGTAAAACGTCTATTTCAGGAAGCCAAAGCTGTTTTTGATCAAATAGATATTGTGGTGGCCAATGCTGGAATAGAGTTGGTAGATGTACCCGTAAATGACATTACTGAACAGCAATTTGAAAAATTGTTTAGCATTAATACCAAAGGAACATTTTTTACCTTGCAGGAAGCGGCAAAGCATGTTGCTGATGGAGGGCGCATTATTAATATATCTTCCAGTACTACTGAATATCCTTTTGAGGGGGTAGCGCTTTATGGAGGTAGTAAAACTGCACCTAAGTATTTCGTTGAGGTTTTGGCAAAGGAAATAGGACATCGTGGCGTTACTGTAAATTCTATCATACCCTATGCAGTAAGTGATGCAGGAATTTTTACGGATCATAACGAACCATCAATCGAATGGCTAATAGAGGCTAACCCTATGAAACGTATGGCTCATGTAGATGATGTGGCCAATGTAGCCGAATTTTTTGCCAGTGACTTATCTTCTTTTGTTAATGGCCAGCACCTATTAGTGAATGGTGGAGCCAGTCATTGATTTTAATTAAAGCTAATCAAAAATGAATATCAAAAATAACACAGTACTAGTAACAGGCGGCGGTAGTGGAATAGGGCTGGAAATAGCAAAATACTTTTATGATCATGGTAGTGAGGTGATTATTTGTGGCAGAAGGGCCGAAGTGCTGGAAGAGGCCAGGGGAGCTATGCCGAATCTGCATATCCTGGTGTGTGACTTGAGTAATGCAGAGGAACGAGTTCGGTTAGTTGAAAATATTTTGGTAGATTTCCCTCAATTAAATATTTTGGTGAATAACGCAGGGATGCAACAATTCATAAATCTCAATGAATTACACTCTGCGGAATGGGGATATTTACAGACAGAAATACAGATCAACCTGGAGGCGCCTATCCATCTAACTGCTTTATTATTAAGTCACTTGCGTGAAAAATCGAATGCTAATATTATTAACATAACCTCAGGTCTGGGTTTTGTGCCTTATGCAGCCGTGCCGATTTACAGTGCTACTAAAGCAGGGATTCATTCTTTTACACTTTCTTTAAGGCATCAACTCAAAAATTCGGGTATTGGAGTTCTTGAAATTATACCACCTGCAGTAAATACAGATTTGGGAGGCAAAGGCTTACATACTTATGGGGTAGATGTTAAAGAATTTACCCTTTCCGTAATGAATAGGTTAGTAAATGATGAAATGGAAGTGGGCTTTGGAAGCTCGGAAGAAGTTAGGTTTTTCGGTAAACCTGAAAATGAAACACGCTTTAAAAGGATGAATGGATGAGGTCATTATAATTATAAAAGTGAATTTGGGGCATATGAGGTGTCTCCTTGAGAAATATTGGTTATACCATAACTGTTTCACATTAGAGGCGCCCCCTCACTTTCATAAAAAGCCAATTCTATAAGTTCTGGTAGAATGGCAATTTCTACATACATAAAAAGGTAAAATATAATTACTTCGAGGCAAAATAAGTAGGTCGTAGCCTTCACTACGACCGATAGAGATATTATAAATACCTTTCATTTTCTGCCATTTCCAGATCATTTATACTGGCAAATCTTTTTGCCATCAGACCGTTTTCATCAAATTCCCAATTTTCGTTTCCGTAGGCTCTAAACCATTGACCATTCAGATTTCTGTATCCATATTCAAAGCGTACAGCTATTCTATTGTCAGAATGGCTCCAATATTCTTTCTTGAGTTTATAGTCTAATTCATTCTGCCATTTTTTGGACAGGAAGGCTGTAATTTCTTCCCGACCGTTAATGAATAGATTTCTATTTCTCCATTGACTGTCTACTGTATAAGCTAGCTTTAGCAACTTTGGCCTCTTTTATTATTTGATTTATGCCTGTGCTATTATACCCCTGTTGATGGAATAATTCTGATGTAACTTCTAAAATTCGTTCTCTTGGTGAGTTCATGGTTAATCATATTCAGCAGAAATACAGAATTATATACATACAGATAAGTCTGTCTGTTTCTTCAATCACTTACCATTTCCTTTACTATGCAGGTTTACACAACCTTTGGAGATCAATTATTAAATAGAGATTGGCAACTTATTGGTTATTTAAAAGTAATGCTTGTACATATATTAATTTATTCGTCTATCTTGATGTGATATATAATCAATTTAAGTACCTATTCAATGATAAACGTTATCGCACACCTGTTAACTGGTTTAGTGGCTCTAGAGCATTTGTATATTTTGTGGATTGAAATGTTTGCATGGGAAACTAAAGGAAGGAAGACTTTTAAGTCAATCCCAGGAGACTTATTTCCTAAAACTAAGGTATTAGCGGCCAATCAGGGACTTTATAACGGTTTTTTGGCTGCCGGCTTAATTTGGACTTTCTTCATTTCAGATATTCAGTGGGTGGTTAATGTTCGGTTATTCTTTTTGCTGTGCGTTGTAATTGCCGGAATATTTGGGGCGATTACAGCTAGCAAGAAAATATTTTTTGTACAGGCATTACCGGCTCTGCTAGCCCTTTTATTTGTTATAATTCTATTGTTTTCGATTGAATAAGATCGCTAAGACTTCGAAAGGTGAAATAGAACATACAAACCAAATTAGAAAGGGATATATTGAAACCATCATTGAGGTCTATAATGCCTAAAAAGCTTACCTCAATAATAATTCTTTTAAGGTTGTAACTTTCTGTTTGTCAATTTTTTATTAGTTAATTCTGTAAAAATGAATTCCTAAATTCCAGCGGAGATATGTTCGTTTTTTGTTTAAAAAACCGGCTAAAACTTTGAGAATGCTCAAAACCCAGATCATAGGCAATTTCACTTATTGAGCAGGGTGTGGTGGTGAGTTTTTCTTTTGCTTTTTCAATCAGCTTTTGGTGTATATGTTGTTGTGTACTCAGGCCGGTGAGTGATTTGAGTAATGAACTTAAATAGCTGGTAGTAAGATTAAGTTGATCAGAAACAAAATGAGGTGTAGGTAGGCCGTTTTCCAACAGATTGTTATTGCTGAAATAATTTTCAAGCAAGGTTTCTAATTGTTCTAATATTTGGTGGCTTGCCTTTTTTCTGGTAATAAATTGGCGTTGATAAAAACGTTCAGAATAATTGAGTAAGGTTTCTATTTGAGAAACTATAATGTTTTGGCTGAATTTATCAATATTATTAAGGTACTCCTGTTTAATATTTTGTACTATGCCATCAAGCATCTTTTCTTCCCTTTCAGAGAGAAATAAAGCCTCATTAGCAGCATACCCGAAAAAATCGTATTGTTTAATGTTTTTGGCTAAAGAGGTATTCCAAATAAAATCAGGATGTATGAGCAGCATCCAGCCAGAACGCGGGGGTGAGGCTCCTTTTATTCTTTCAAGTTTTAGTATCTGGTGTGGTGCCATAAATGACATTACCCCTTCATCATGGTCATAAGTATGCTGTCCGTATTTTAGCTTTACTGTAAGGCCTTTCTTTATAGAAATAAGGTAAAAATCAAAGAATAGTGCCTCACTCTCGTCGCTATCACGGGTTTGTATAGAAGCATAATCAATGAGGCTGATCAGTGGATGCTCTGGTGGTGGTAGTCGCCTCAGTTTATGAAACTCACTAATGCTTTTTACATGTATAGGGGCTTTGATTTTCATTATTTCAAATTTATGAAATGTTGGTGTTATAGTTAATCCTCCCTCAATTAGACTAATTGAAGGAGGATAATTATTTTAATTTAGAAATAGTTTTCATTCATGTCTTGCAATAAATCAATTTCGGAAGGTTGCCAGTTGAGTAGTTGACTCGTAATTACACAAGTTGCCGGGTTATCAAAACCAATAAATCTGCTCATCCATTCAAAGTGTTCAGTAACTTTTTCACCACTCACTGAGGTGGCGGCTAAATCTAATTTCTGGGCTATTAATTCAGCAATACTTTTTAGAGTAATTCCCTGATCTCCCACCGCGTTGTATACTGCACCTTTATGTGGCTTTTCTATTGCCAATCGGAAAAGCCTGGCGGCATCTAACCGGTGAACGGCCGGCCAAAGGTTGTTGCCATCTTCGGGGTATGCGGATATACCATTTTTCTTAGCTTGATTGATAATGAAAGGTATGAAACCCTGGTCTCCTTTACCGTGCACCGAAGGAGGGAGTCTAACCACTGAAGCATTGATTCCCTCTTCCGCAAGTGCTAATGTGGTAGGTTCAGAACTTCGTGGCCCATTCTGTAAAATGCTCTCTTCTGTAATATATCCATTGATGAGCGGTAAACCAAGTAAGCCACTGGTCACTACCAAAGGCTTGTTTGTGCCTTCTAATACTTCGCCAATGGCTTTAATGGCTTTTTGGTCAATATCACCTGCTTTTAAATATTGGCTAAAATCATGGATAAACGCAGTATGAATTACCCCATCAGCTTGTGATGCTCCTTGTTTTAAGCTCTCCAAATCTTTAAGGTCTCCTTTTAAAGGCTCAGCACCTGCATCACTTATTTTTATGGAAGATGCTTCGCTACGAGCCAAGCCAAGTACCTGATGACCTGAGTTGATCAACTCACTTACTACTGCAGACCCTATAAAACCTGAGGCTCCTGTTACAAATATTTTCATGCTGTTTGTGTTTTAAATTATAAGGCAAAGCTCATGATTGGCAGGGCAAGAGCAGTAACCGATTCAGCGCATGTTGTAACCAAAACGAGGGTGAATTGGGGAGTGGGTTATTAAAGTGTTACCCAAAGAAGCTTGTATTATTAGAACAGGAAGCTCAAATGAATACGGTGGTATCATTAACTCATTAAGGTTTAGTTTTAAATTAAATATTTAATTAATTATAAAAATTAAATTATTGATGCGAATTTATTATGTTGCAAATAAAAATAGAAAAATAATGTGATTGCTTTTTCTAAAGTGAATGATCAAATCAATAATTAAAAATGAATGCTAACATAGAAAAGGATTATAGAAAATGGATCTTATTTAATAATCAAATTGAAGATTTTCAAAATTTATATGAGCTATTCACCGCAGTGGAGTCCAGGCAAGGGAAAGGGGGTGTTTCCATAGAAATAGAAGATTCACCAGGTGATTTCCTAATGACCGTAGAGCAGGCTGGGTATGATCACACGCTGGGAATTATTGGAGAGGTAGAGAGGAAAGGGTTTTTAGACTATTTAGTTCAACACTATTTCCCAAATGAAGAAATAGAGGAATGGTATCAATCAAAAGTTCAGGAGAAGGAAAAATCTCATAATATCCATGTCTCATCTTCTGCTGTTAGAGCTGAGAACCTGGATTTTAAAGTGCATCCTAAAGAAAGGAGATACTATCAATGGCGAGTATTTTTTAGCTCATGCGTCTATTTGGCCATTTTAGCCATGTTGGTTATTACTTTTCTTCAATCAGCTATTTCTGGAGTAATGGCTGTAGTTGGGCTTATAGCTTTTATTCTGCTTTTTGGGTTATTAAAAAGGATTGGGCAGGGATTTTTTATAGGGTTAATACAAGGTAATTCTGTTAGACTGAACGAGAAGCAATACCCGGAAATCTATTTTATAGTTAAAGATCAATGTCAGAGAATAGGAATTAAAGAGATGCCAGATATATATGTGCTTCACGGACACTTTAATGCATTTGTAACAAAGCTTGCCCGCAACAAGCACTTGGTATTGTTTTCAGAAGTACTTGAAACTGCTTCTAAAGGAGATTTTGAAGTTTTAAAATTCGTAATTGGTCATGAACTAGGTCATATAAAAAGACAACATCTGAACCATGAATTTTTTCTTGCACCATCGGCAATAATACCTTTTCTTAAGTTAGCACATTCCAGAGCTTGTGAATATACTTGTGATAGAATAGGGTTCCATTTTTCAGCTATAGGTTCAGTTGAAGGGATTTTAATTCTGGCTACAGGAAAAGAAATTTATTCAAAAATCAATACCAGCCAGTTTATAGAAGACTCAAAGGATAATAATAATTTTTGGGTTTGGCTAAGTGAAAAGTTTTTAAGCCACCCTCATATTTATAAAAGAATGGGGGCAATTAAAAACTATGCTGATAGAGGGTATTGAGACCATACAGCTTAGATAGTATTTCGGGAATTATTACTTTAATACAGTTATGAGCGTGTCTAGTGGATAAGCAGGCATACTATGGCCGGAAATAGCTGAACCCAATCTACTAGACTATATTTTTGATGCATAGAATCATAATCGTATTTTTCATTTTCTTAGTTTCTTGCGGGCATAATAGAGATGAAGTTGAATCAGTAAACCAGAACCTGATAATAGCCTTAATAGAAAAGTGTATTTTGGCGGATTCTCTTAATTATCATGGGTTTATTGATTCAGAATTACAGCATTATGAATATTATGAATTAGAATTCACGGATAAGGGAATAAGCTATCCACCTCCACAAGGATCTCAATGGTTGAATGAAACAACTATTGTAGAACAATTAGAAGAGCCTCAGTATTTTGATGATTCAGTTACCAGACAATACCTAAAGAGTCAAATCATAAATTCTAAAAAGATTGTTAATAAGGTGAATTTGAGCTCATTAGGAGATGACAAACTTGGCGTAAAGTTTCAGAATGATGAGAGCTGGTATATCTTTTATTTACCTATTTTTAATGCTGACTCTTCAGCGGTATATGTACAATACGATTATTTTGATAGTGGCTATGAAGAGGGTAAAGCTGCTATATTCTTGAAAAATAATAAACAATGGGAGTACACAAAGTTTATATTAAGATGGATGAGGTGAAGCTAAGTCGGCCTACTCATAAATTTCATTGTACACAGTTTTAGATGCAATAACACTTAAGTTCAATTATTTTTTAATACCCAGAGGCCAAATATGATTATAGGGGATAAGTCAACCTTTGCATTTGATATAGACGATAAAGAAATAGGCGCTAAAATTTTAACAGTAGATATTGTTATAGATAATCAATATGTGTGTTATGCAGATAATTCTGCTTACGTGCCGCAGTTAATAGCAAGTATGCAAGGAGATGTTGAGCGGATTCTTCAAAAGGATTGGAGTAAATATGTGCAATATTTCGAAAGAAAAAGTATTACTGAAATTTATGAATTTATATTTCGTACACGAATACCTGAAACGGATGAATATGACATAGAGGACGATAATATTTACCCATTCTATAATTTTTTAAATTGGGGACCAACTACTGATAACCTTAGTTGTTTTATCATACCTCACCATGATAGCTTCTTTTTAACGTATCAATTTTTGGATACAGAGCATTTGATTGCATCAGGAAAAGCAGCTATTCAAAGTATTCCTGTTAATCTTAGTGATTTAGTGTCAATAATTAATGAAGCAATAGCCGTCCTGAAACAAAAATAAGTGTGAGTTGATCAAGTGTTGCATCTTGAAGGCTACATACTACTCATAGGTATAATCGCTAATTTTTATGTTGAAAGATTATAGCTCTACCGTAATTAAATTACGATTTTAATAAATTCAGATTGTTGAATTATCGATGGCGTTACAAATGCCGTAAAGGCAGGTGATCAGATAATAAAGATCAGGCCGAAATACCTCCAACCTAAATTAATCCTCCTCCCGCTCCGCCTTCTTTTTCTCTATATATTCATCCATTCTGGAGAGTAGGCGCCACCATTCTGTGCCGTCATGGCGGATGTCTCTTATGGCTCCGGCGCGAACCAGGATTTTTCTCAATTCATCATCTTCAAACCCACCTAAGCGTTTTTTTAGGGTCTCAAAGGAGCGATCTGTGTATGATTTGTGGCTCAGGAAATGTCGGGCGGTGGTTTCGGCCATGAAATCGGTCTTATCTGCTTCTCGTCTTATTTTTAAGTCGTGAGAGAACTTTTGCCTTTGCAGAAAGTAGGATATCAGACCTCCTAAAATGGTGCCCAGTAAAGTGAAAATCGCCGTTTGCATATAAAGTTAATTTTAAACGATCCAATTTAAAAGGTCTGATGGCATTATCCAATTACATTTTTTTAAAAGCCTTATTTTTCAATAATAAACTCATCTACAACATCACCTTTTTCAGTGCTAATGGCCTTAGCTTTTAATTTTCTGCCTTCAATGCTCAGCTGTAGATAAGCCCAGAGATGGTTGGCCTTCGCTACCAGGTTCGGGTGTCGGCAATGCTCAGGATCAGGGGTGAATGGTTTCGGGTCGGAACCTATGCCTCTTAGCTTCCCGCCGCTGCCCACGGTTATGCTTATAAATCCGCTTGGGTTGGCGTAGGTCGCTGTTTTGCCAATGTATTGCGATATTGGTTCCCCTTGTCCGTTCATAGGGTTGAGCCTTTCATAAGTATGCGCATGGCCATTGAGCACCAGGTCTACTTTCGCTTCTTCAAAAATAGGGTAGAGGGCTATTACATTTTCATAATCTTGCTTGTATGTGCATGATTTGCCGTTATGATGGAGAAAAACAATGGTCCATTCGGTGTCTTTAGCACGTTTTTGTAAATCATTTTTGAACCATTCTACTTGTTCTTCATAATCATAGAAGTCGCCAATTTTAGAATCTAAGCCTATGAAATGGGTTTTTCCATAATCAAAGCTATAATAATGCTCGTTGTTAGGGAGTTTCCACTCTTTAGTGAAGTCATCAGGTAGCTGCCAATCATGGTTGCCCAGCAAGGCATAGGTAGGCACATAAGGAAACACTTTAGTGAAATATTGAAAAAGGTTTTGGTCATAGCGTTGGCTGGAGCCGTCAGGGTAAACAATATCGCCTAACAGCAGACCGAAAGCTAATGAGTCTTTGTGCGGTTCCAGGGCTTTAGCCAGCACATCGGGTGTGCCACCTTCATCTACAGGCTCACCTATATCTCCCACAGCAAAAAAGGTGAAAGCAGTGTCTTTTTTGGTTAATGGAGAGCGGAACCAAAACTTTTCATCTGGTAATTGCTCCTGCTTATTAGTAAATATTTTATACTCATATTTTTTATTTGGAAGCAGGTGATGCAGCACCACTTCGTTTTCAATGGCTGCCGTGTTAGTAGCTCGGGTGATGCCTGTGGCTTGCTGCCATTTTTCCTGGTCAGCAGATCGGTATTCTACATGACAAACCTCTCCGCTGTCTGTTCGCCAAAGTATGGTAAGGCTGTCTTTAAAAGCGCACTGCAAATAGGGGCTTCGTAGTAGTGTAGCTTGTGATAGTTCCTTTTTAGGGGAAGAACAATATGCACAAAGCCATGCGGCTGTGGTGATAAGAAAGAGGTTGAATACGAGTGATCTTGTCATGTGTGTAAATAAGAGAGTTTCATAAAACCTTTTGCCTTCACAACAAATTACGGTTTTATGAAACTCTATGGGGTTATATGTTTAAAAATTTAATTATGCATTACTCTTACGGAGCTAAGTTCATCATTCCAGCCCTGGTTGCCCAGGCAGCCTTCATTAGAGGTTTTGGTTATTGAGCTTCCAGAGAAGTTGTTATCCCAATATAAAACTACCTTGTAGCCATTTTCTACTCTTAAGGAAGATACATCATCATTAGAAATGCCTCTGCTTTCCAGCTGGCTTAGGGTATAATCACCCACAGGCAATGATACTGCATAGCCCCTGTAGTTGCAGTCCTCATATAAAGTAGCTACTCCACCACCATTGGGGTTGTAAGTATTGCTGGTGTATATATGAGATATGTTACTGATGCCTTCAAAATAGTTGTCAAAAAGCTTTGCAGGGTCAGTGGCCATTTCTCCTCCATTTACAATTCCGTCGTTACCATCATTCCAGGCCCAGGGTGCATTGGCTCCTCCATCTTTAAAATTGTTACCTCTGAAATCTCCACCGGCATCATAAAATAAGGCCGTATTGTTTCGTTGTGCCCATAAACCATTGCTTTCAAATATATTCACGAGTTTATACTCTACATGATTATCATATTCATCAGCAGGCTTTTCAGCTATGTCATTCATAGAAGGGTAGTAAATAATGCCATCTCCGTTGATATCATACTGGGGCCAGGCTTTTAACCCATGACCTTTAGCTTCTTGAGCAGTAACGGGGTGCATTTCACCATTATAGTTAGCGAACTGTAGCGTGCCATCAATATTTTCATGGCCATTAGTCAGCGGGCTGCCCGAAGGGGTGAAAGAAAAGAAGTCTGAGTGACTCACGGTTACAGCGCCTCGTAATGCTCCATAAGTGCTGCCATCTTTTTCTATCATCATTAATATACCTTCCAGGTCATTTTCATGCTGATCAAGGTAATAGAGCAAGGCTATGTCCGTCCAATCTCTGGGGTGGAAAAAGGCATAAATGATATACCAGTGGGTGGAGGTCTCCACTACAGAGTAGTACACATGTGCATAAAGGTCATTTCCGTAGGTAGACAAATTCTCCCAGTTGTTTTCTGCATTCCAGTCACCATCATAATTAATGGCTGTGATGTAGTCAGACTTGCCATTTTCAGCGTAAGTACCGGTCACGTCTACATCCATATAATGAATGGGAGCCCATCTTTTTACCAGGGCATCAGCTGAAGTTCTGGCTTGGGTGCTGGTGACCACAGCTTGTTCTGCGGTAGCTTTTTCATCGGTCATTTCTTCTATAATATGATCTTTACAGCTCATAAATAAAGTAAAATATAAGGCAATAATGGCCTTGCTGAATAACGATGTACGTTTCAGTGTTTTCATTTGGTTTAGTTTAATTAAATGTTTTGTCTACTTAGAATAGGCCTTTTCCTGAGTAGTCGTAAACATTCGGGTTTGAGATTGATCTATCCACGTGGTACTTGGTGCCGAAATTAATCACGCCTTTTATGGTAGCCAAAGAAGCCGGGTTAACGGATTGTTAAAAGATTATTTCAGCTTCTTAATAATGGCGATTAAATGATTCTTGCTATTTTTATTGATTTAATTATCAAAATTAGATAATTAGCATTGTCGTTTGTTTAGTCTGGTTTTATGAAAATTTTTATACCAATAGTCTTAATTTTTTGCTGGCATAATAGTGTGGGGCAAGCAGGAGCTATTTTGCTTCAAAGCCATACTGAAATTTATGTTAAGCGCAACAATACGCTTGATGTACGGGAGACCTACCTGTATGAGATCAAGAGTAGGCACTATACTAATGAAGGTAAAATAAGCATCCCTTATACAAAGGGAAACACCAAATTACTGACTGCAGAAATACAGGACTTGCAAGGGAATACAATCCGTAAATTGAAGAACAAGGATCTTATTATTCATAATTATTTTTCGTCAGATGCTTTTCATGCTGATGACATGGTCATGGAATTTGATCTTATATGGCATGAATTTCCGTATCGCATAAAGTATAGCTATGAATACTCAATGCGAGATTATCTATATGTCGCTTATTGGTCAGCCTATAAAAAGCCGAGCTTACCAGTTAAAAAGGCCATGCTTACTATTCATTATCCTGTTGATTTTGAATTGTATATGAATTATGATGATGAGATTAAGCATGAATCTAGCGATGGTGAAGAGGAACGGGTGGACCATTGGGAGATAGAAGACCTGGAAGAGATAGATGACGTCGAAGCCTTTGGGCCTCCAAAAGATGAGTTGCTGCCTATGGTGGAGATAGTTCCCGCGGAGTTTGATTATGAGGTGAAAGGATCACTAAAAACCTGGACGGAATTTGGGCAGTGGATAAATGACTTAAATGAAGGGCTGGAAGAGCTTACTTTTACAGAGAAGAATAAAATAGCTCAGCTGATAGAAGGAGTGAATGACAAGAAGGAGATAGTGAAAATATTATATCACTACCTGCAAGATAACACCCGCTATATCAATGTAGATATTGATTTTGGAGGCATGAAGCCTTACCCTGCCACTTATGTTTGTGAAAACAAGTATGGTGATTGTAAAGCGCTTACTAATTATATGAAAGCGATGCTGTCATTTGTTAACATACCGTCTTATTATACTTTAGTTTCAGCGGGAGTCAATCAGGAGCGGGTGAATAAAGCGTTTCCTAGTCAGCAATTTAATCATGTTATTTTAATGGTGCCGCTGGCAGGTGATACCATTTGGTTAGAAAACACCTCTAAAATTGATGCTTTTAATCATCTGGGTACTTTTACACAAAACCGATATGCTTTTATGGTAGATGGTGCCAATAGCCAGTTTGTAAAAACTCCTGCCTTAAAAGCCGAGGATTGTCTCACTGTAGATAAATACCATTATACCATTGATGCACATGGCAATGGAAATTTGAAGCTGGAAAGAGAGCTAAAAGGCACTTTGTTTGAAGATTACCTTTACATGAAGGTAAATTATACTAAGGATGATCTTCATGATTACTTTAGTGAGTACCTGAATATACCGAAATCAGAGCTTATCCAGTGGCATTTTGATTCTGTGGCCAGAGATGACGATCATTTATCAATTGATCTTGATTTTAAAGTACGCGATCAGTTTCATCATGTAGCCGGTATGAAGGTGCTTAGCCCTAATATTTTTAATATGGATCTGGAAAAGCCAGATGAAAGAAAGTCTCCAATAAGAATCAATTATCCTATTAATAATATTGATTCTATTATTTATGAGATTGATGACCTGGAAAAATACGCTTTGGAGTTGCCGTCAACATTTGAGCTCAGTTCCAGATTTGGCAATTTTCAGTTATCGTGCTTTCGTGAAAACAATAAGGTAATTTATGTCAGGAAGTTCGAGTTATACATGGCAGACTATCCACTGTCTGATTACAAGGAATTTTACAATTTCATTAATACAATTAAAGCCTTTAAAAAGGGCTCATCCACTATTTTAACCCCTCTATAATGAGAATATTATTGATAATTTTTATGGCAGTTATAATGCCAGCTTGGGTGTGGGCGCAGGAGCAGAAGTTTTCAAGAGAATTCACTGAAGTTGGTGATTTGGAAATGGACATGGAGACCTATGATAAAGATCCTGAAGCGGAAGCTGTGATCTTGTTTGATTTAGGCCTTTCGGAATTTCTGGATGATACTTACAACATTAAGTTTGTGCGTACTAAAAGGATCAAGATTTTAAAGCCTTCAGGTACGGATTATGCCACCGTGAGAATTCCTTATTACGAAGATGGATACGGGAAAACAGAAGTGGTGAGAAACATAGAGGCTTACACTTACAATAAGGAAAATGGGCAGATTGTGAAAAAAGGAGCTCAACCCTAAAACCATCTATGAAGAAAAGATCAACGAACGATGGAATGTGAAAAAATTTGCTTTCCCTGATGTGAAAGTGGGTACAGTGATAGAGTATCAGTACGAGCTGGAAACGCCTTTTCATTTTAACTTACCCGATTGGGAGTTTCAGGATGAAATACCTACCGTATATAGCCGCTATACGGTAAAAATGGTGCCTTTTTATGAATACATCTATATTGCTCAGGGCATTAGAAAGTTTGATTATCAGAACTCAGAAGTAGGCAAGCGCAAACGTAAATTTGGGAGCATAGCTAAGTCTTACGGTCAAAATATAGGGTCTGGTTTTGAATATTCAGACTATGTGCACACTTACGCTATGGAAGATGTGCCTGCTTTTAAAGACGAAGGCTTTATTACTTCTGTGGATGATTACATTATGAAAATTGATTTTCAGCTGGCAAAATTCCATAGCCCGCAAGGGGGAGATCGTGAAATAATGACGTCATGGCCTGAGCTTACCAAGAGTCTATATAAAAATGATTATTTCGGAAAGTATATAAAAAGTAGTCAGAGGCAGGCCAAAAAGCTGCTAGAGGAAATTAACCTGGAGGGGTTAGATGATACACAGAAGGCAGCCACTTTAATTGAATATGTAAGAAAGCGTTTTTCTTTCAATAAAACCTTTACCAAATATGCGCATCAAAATGCTAAAGAGCTGGTAGACAAAAGACTGGGCTCCTCTGGAGAGATCAATTTATTTCTTTTGGCCTTGCTAGAGGAGGCGGGCATAGAGGCATATCCTGTGATTTTAAGTACAAGGAGCCATGGTAAAATATCAGTTGACTATCCTTTTGACCACTTTTTTAACTATGTGGCAGTAATGGTATATGCTGATAATAAATCATTCCTGGCAGATGGCGTTCAGAATTTTGTGCCTTTTTATAGGTTGCCCATGTGGTGTATCAATGGGAAAGGGCTGATTCTTAAAGAAATGCCCGCCTGGGTAAACCTTGAGAATGATGCGCCTAGTTACCTGACCATTAGGCTAAATACTGAACTGAAGCCAGATGAAATGGAAGCGAAGTCATTTGTTACGGTGCAGGCTACAGATTATGAGGCCTTTGAGTATAAATATAACTATGAAGACAGCGAGGAGAAGTTGAAAAAGGCATTTTTAGATGAAGGATTTAAAAGTGTAGAATCTGTTACTTCTTTTAATTATGCTAAGAATGATAAGCCGTATGGTATAACAGTTCAGGCCAACTCTGAGCTTGGGGCTATTAACTCTAAGCTTATAGTAAGTCCGTTTTTTAAATTTCCTATACAGGAAAATCAGTTGCACCAGAAAACCCGAACCTACCCTATAGATATGATTTATAGCAGCCTGAGGAAGTATGAAACCATAATAGGCGTGCCTGAAGGGTACACGGTGATGGCATTACCAGAAAATTATCAATTGAATAATGACCTGGTTTATATAGATGTTGCTTATGTGAGTGAGGGGCAGGTGGTAAAAGTAAATGCCAGCTATATGTTTAAAAAATCAGTTTATCAACCAGAAGAATACCCTAAAGTGAAGAGTTATTATGATGAAATAGTAAAGCGCTTTAATCAGCAAATTGCTTTTGAAAAGCAGGCTCAGCTGGTAGGAGTGAAGTAGCTTGGCTGATGGTGTGAAAATAAAAAAGCGGTATCTTTTCTGGTTTAGCATAGAAAAAGATACCGCTTCTCATTTATAAAAAGGCCTATTTTTGTTTTACAGTAGGCCAGTTATCAGTTCTGAAAGGAACCGCTGGCAGACCACTGGAGTTAATCAGGTTTCCTTCAGGGTTATCTGCCCAGTTATATCTTACTGCTGTGGGCTCGCTTACCTGCGGTGAATGTACAATCACCTGGTTGCCTTTGATCTCTGCCTCAGCCCAGTGCCACTGCTGATCTTTTCCTGCTATGGCAAATCCCTTTAGCTTATCAGCATTTTTACTGATAGATAGGCCGTCAGCCGTTTCTGTGAATTCAATGATTACTTTTCCACCTTCAATAGAATAGTTTTTGTACATAGGTCCATAGGCTTGTACCTGCTTACCATACACCATGTTTTCAGCTAGTAGCGCTAACCTTCTGCCAACTTCCTGCTTGTTGAGCGGGTGGATGGTTTCCGCCTCTCCAATATCAATAATACAAGCCATGCCTGTGTTGGGCTGTAATAAGGTTTTGGTCTGAGCTTCTCTAAGTACCGCCCAGTCACTTTCTGATGGCTCTGGCTTACGTTTCATGTAGTTAGCCAGCTGCACATAGATGAAAGG
Organism: Fulvivirga maritima; assembly: GCF_021389955.1. Classification (NCBI taxonomy): domain Bacteria; kingdom Pseudomonadati; phylum Bacteroidota; class Cytophagia; order Cytophagales; family Fulvivirgaceae; genus Fulvivirga; species Fulvivirga maritima. The sequence continues at coordinate 60,467 of NZ_CP089980.1, read as the reverse complement.
TAAATAGCCTTGTTGCCACCTTATGCGCCAATCGTTGATAAGCAAAGGGAAAAGCTTGTCATAATCTGTCGCCTCTTTTACATTATCCTCCCCCTGATACCAGATAAAACCTTTTATGGCATAAGGAATAACCGGGTTAATCATGCCATTATATAAGTATGAAGGATAACGATGGTAGTTCATGATAGTAGGAATAGTAGGCTCCAAATCCTTTTTGTATTTCCATTCGCCGTCAAGGCTTATGTTAGAGTTGTTATCAGTGATGTACATTTCCTCAGCAGGAGGGTTGAAGCCACCGCCACCCCATAAATAAGCTATGCGTACAGCTATAGTGTTTTTTCCTTTTCTTACCGCTTTTTTAGGAATGGTATAAGAGTGTTTCGGCTCAGCATTCCATACATTTTTGCAAATTTCAGTGCCATTAAAATATAAGGAGTAGTTGAGCTCAGGGTGCCCCAGGTTGATAGTGAGGTCTTTCCCGGTCATGGATTTAGGCAGGTCTATGGTCTTTCTTAACCAAACCATTCCTTCATAAGGTGGTATATCCCAGTTTTTAATAGTGATAGGCATGGCTACTGTAGGCCAGTCAGTATCATTATAATTTTTTTTCGGAATGCGCTTCTCGGTGCCGTTATGAGGGTTGTAAACTAACTCCCAGAATTTGATTAGATCAAGGCTATCTTTTTCTATATGATGAATGGTGATGGTGTCATTGGCCAGTACCCGGTCTCTGATTACCGGAGAGGAGAGCAGTTGCTCACGGCTGGTCCAGGCTTCTACAGGCGTGCCGCCCCAGGTTGATTGGATAATACCCACAGGCACATTGATATCAGCATAGATCTTTCTGCTAAAATAATAAGCAACGGCAGAGAAGTCTTTAACACTGGCGGAATCTATAACTTTCCATTTCCCATTTTTTATCTCAGCTTGCGGTTCCATTTCTTTAGCATGCTCTACTTTCAAAAAGCGAATTTGCGGATAATCGGCATTTTTAATTTCTTCATCGGCATTCATGGCCTGCTGTACTTGCCATTCCATATTAGATTGGCCTGAAGCCAGCCACACGTCTCCAATAAGCACATCTTTAAAGCTTACAGAAGGAGAGGTGGACTCGTTTTCATAAATATTCAATATATACGGCCCGCCGGCTTGTAAGGCGGGCAGGTCTAGCTGCCATTGGCCATCAGCATTTGCGTAGGCAGACTGCTTTTGCTGGTTAAGTTCTACCGTGACTTTCGTTCCCGCTTTTGCATTGCCCCAAACAGGAATGTCCGCTTCTCTTTGCAGTACCATATGGTCTGTAAATACTTTGGAAGCAGAGATTTGTGCTTGAGAAATATGAATGGAAGAAACGACAAAAAGTAAGGGTAGGATTTTTAGTAACAGTTTCATTTTACGTTTTGATATGAGGAAAAATTGCATAGAAGATGATCTTCTTATTGCTTATACTGCTAATCTATTCTATTTCCTTTTTACATTCAAATGCTGCCAGAATATGTTTGAAAGAGCTTTTGCGGAATAAAAATTGTTTAAATTATAATTGAAAACATTGAATTTTTTAATGTTGAATTACACTTATTTAAAAATAAGAATATGACCGATTATAATTATGTAGTGGCTATTGGAGCCTCCGCCGGCGGACTAGAGTCTTTAAAGGCCTTTTTTTTCTAATTTGAGAAGTACTGATAACGAATCTTATATAGTAATTCAGCATGCTTTGCGGTCTCATAAAAGCCTATTGGTAAAGATTCTTTCAAGAATTACTCCTGTAGAAGTGGTGGAAGTTGAGGACGGTATGGAGTTAACGGGCAACAAAATCTACATATGTCCGCCTTCTCATTCGGTGGGTTTGCAGGATGGTCAATTAAAATTAATCATGCGTAAAAATGATGAAATAGTTAACTATACTGTGAACGAGAGCTTTAATGCCCTTGCTAATGAGTTGAAAGATAAGATGGTAGGCGTAGTAATGTCCGGTACGGGCAGTGATGGTACAAAGGGCTGTACTGTAATAGAAAAAAATGGTGGAGTGGTGCTGGTGCAAGATCCCAGTACAGCTATTTTTGAAAGCATGCCTCTGAAAAGTATTATCTATGATCATCCGGATTATGTGCTGGCGCCACAAGAGATGCCTGAGCTTATTCAGACCATAGTAGTGGGTACAGAAAATACGGATAAACGAAAAACCATTAAGCTAGACCTGAATGGTTAAACGTAATACAAAGGCGATGTAATTAAACACCACCCCTGTATTACTGAGTAACTACAATTACTCGTCCATTTTTGGCGTTTCCAGCTGGTCAGTTCTATGAAGGTATACGATTTCATTCACCTCATATTCTGCGTAAGCGTTTACCAGTTCTGTCTCTGCCTGCTGCTGAGTTCTTTGCGCGTCCAGCAGGTCAGTAAGGTTATTTAACCCGCTATTGTAATTGTCTCTTTGTACTTTCAGATTTTCATTGGCATATTCCAGGTTTTGCTGGGCAAATTCAATTTGTTTAAAAGCATCTTGCAAATTATACCAGCTCTGCATAATACCTACTGTGAGTTGGTCTTGAATGTCTCTGAAGTTATTAGCTGCAATTTCTTCCTGTATTTCTCGCTCTCTGATCTGATGCTTGGCGCTGCCCCACCAGCTAGAAATAGGGATGCTTAAAAGCCCAAAACCAACGGTTTGGAAGCCAGTGCTTAAGTTCATATCAAAAACACCAAAGCGAGTAGCACTTATGCCTACAGAAAACTGAGGTAATCTTTCGGCTTTAGCCATTTTAGTCTGTAGCTGCGCCGCCTGTATTGATTTTTCTACCAGCTGATAATTGCTGTTGCTTTCCAGGTTTAATGCTGGTGAAGTGTAGGTGGCGCTGGGTGCCGATACGGCATGCAGACTGTCTTGAGCTACTAGCGTAGTGTCATAAGAAATGCCGGTATACAGAGCGAAATCTAATAAGGCAAGTTTTCTCATATTGTTCACTTTACTCTCCTGAAGTGTAAGTCGGCTGCGGCTTACCTTCACTTGCAATAGCTGGTTGCTGGGGATAAGCCCGGCATCAAGCAAGTCTTGCTGTTGTTTTATTAGTTCGTTTAAGTAAACCTTGCTGGCTACTATCACTTTTTGCTGCTCCTGAAGCTGTACCAGCTGCCAGTATTTTTTCTCTGTGAGTAATATTACCGAATCAATGGACTGTTCTGCTCTGATCCTGCTGGCCTCTATACGTACCTGGGCCAGATCATTGCCTGTTCTCACTCTGCCGCCGGCGTACACCACTTCTGAGGCTACCGCTGAGGCCATGTAGGCGTTATCTATTCCTTCATTGAGAAATGGCGGAATAGGCTCTACAAAATCATCGAAGCCATAGATGCCTGCTCCCAAAGCCTGAACGGTAGGGAAGTAGTGAGATAAGGCCTGGCTTTTAATGGCTTCGGCCTGTTCTATGCTCAGTTTCCCGTTTTTAATGTCATTGCTGTATTGCAAAGCTGATTTTTTAGCTTCCTCTAGGGTAATGGTGTTGCTTTGTGCGTGTACCTGAGCCCAGCAGGGAGCAAGTACAAGCAGTGCCAATAGAAAAAAGCCTTTATATATTTTATTATTATTCATGGCTGTTTAAGATTTTGATAATTGTACACCAGATTTTTCATCGTTGTGCTCATCTTCTTTTTTGAAGAATAGCCAATACAATACTGGCAGCACAAATAGTGTAAGCACCATGGAGAGCATGAGCCCAAAGGCTATTACGGTACCCAAAGGTCCCCACAGGCTGGAGCGGCTGGCGATCATAGGTATAACGCCTACAGCAGCTGCAGAAGAGGTAAGGAATATGGGTCTCATTCTACGCTGTGCCGCCGCAATGGCTGCTTCTTTTACAGAATAGCCGCTTTCCTTTCTCAGTTCATCAGCAAAATCGATAAGGATAATGCCGTTTCTTACCACAATACCGCACAAGGCCAGCAGTCCTAAAAAGGAGGTAAAGCCAAACGGATACTGCATCAGTACCAAGCCTAAAGCTGCCCCGAAAATGCTCAAAGGCATAGTCATAAAGCTTAAAAAGGCATGTTTGGTAGATTTAAAGTGCCATACTAATATCAAGAAGATAACCAGCACACTGATCAGCAGTGATATACCCATAGGGAGTAAGTTTTCCTGTTGCATTTCAAACTCACCACCGTAATCTACTCTAATGCTTTTAGGGATGTTAAGTGCTTCAATTTTAGGTTTAAGAAGGTTTAATACCTCATTGGCAACAGCTCCTTTTTCAATATCTACTCTTACAGTGAGGCAGCGCATACCGTTTCTTCTCACAATCTGTTCCTGGTTCCAGCTGGGCTCTACGTTTGCTACCTGTCTTAAAGGAACTATGCTTCCGGTTTCTGGAGATATGATGGTGAGTGCTTCTAACTCAGAAGGCTTCTGCTGCTTTTTATTCGTAGACTTTATTTTTACCTCAATAGGATAATCTTCATCCCAGATCTGAGTGGCAGAAATGCCTTCCAGATTCATGGCTATGGTGTTAGCTATTATTTCTTTGGTAAGTCCTGCTTTAGCAGCTTCATCTTCCTTGATATCTATTTTAATAGATTTTTGCATTTCACCGTAATTGCTGCGACTCCAAATGGTCTCCGGTGTGGCACGCGCCAGGTCTATGATCTGGTCAGCATACTTTTTCATTTCAGGAATATCATCACCAAACAGGCGCACTTCTACAGGAGCAGGCTTGTTCACCATATTCAGCTGCTTCATTCTCAAATATGCATCAGGAAACATTTCAGAATACTTTTTATCATATTCTCTCAGTACTTCTTCAGTGGCATCATCAGAAGCGGTAGTGATTAGCATCTGTGCGAAATTTTCTGACGGAAGCTTAGGTGCATAAACCATATGGAACCTTGGAGAGCTACTGCCTATGAAGCTGGTATAGTTCAGAATTCGCTCGTCTTTTTCCAGGATCTTCTCAAATTTCTTCACCACTTTTTCGGTTTCAGCCAGATTTTTACCTTTAGCTAATGAAATCTCCACGGCAAATTGGTTTCTTTCAATAATCGGGAATAGCTCCTGACTTAGTAGTGAGAAAAGAAAGATACCAACTATAATGGATAAGATACCCAGCGCACCAGTTAACCTGTAATGGTTCATGGCTTTTTCTACTGACTTGTCGAACACGTCTTGTAGCTTGTCTAGCATAGACTTTTTGTTCTTTTTCTTCTTTTCGTCATTGTGGAGGCCTCTTTTAATAAAAACGGTATTGATAAAAGGCACTAACAGCACAGAGACTGACAGCGAAAGGAAGAGCGCAATCATTATGGTGAAAGGGAAGGTGCTCAAAAAGTCGCTAGCCACACCTGATAGGAAGAATATCAGCGGTAAAAAGGTAGCTGATATGGCTAAAGTAGCCGTAAACACGGAAGGGAATAGCTCTATAGCACTGTTGAGGGCTGATTTCCAAACGGAATGGCCTTCATCCAGCTTTTCTACGTGGTTATCTATAACCACAATAGGGTCATCTACTACAATACCCAGTACTACTATAAGCGCTGCCAGCGTTACGGTGTTGAGCTCCATGCCCAGCAGGTACATAATAGCCAAAGTACATGATATGGTGATAGGTATAGTGGCTGCAGCTACTGATGCTACCCTGAACGGAAGCAGTATTAGAGATACCAAAATAACGCCGATCAGTGCATACCCAAACTCTTTCATAAAGTGAGAAATAGAGTGGTGCACTACTTCTGGCTGGTTCGCTATTTTATTGATTTTGATGTCTTCAGGCAGGTTTTGCTCTAAGGCTTCCAGGTGTTCATCTATTTCTTTTCCGAACTGCACAATGTTATGGCCGGGAGCCATTTCCAGGGTAATGATCATGGCTTTGGTTCCATCAGCATAAATGTAGGAGTCAGGTTCTTCATACTCTCTTTTTACCTGAGCTACATCTTTTACTCTTATTGCATTGCCGTTCTGATCGGTTCTGATGATCTGCTGAGCTATGTCCGTTTCATCTTTCAAAAAAGTGTTAAGGTGTATCGGCCTGTTAAAGTCTTGCCCTTCCAGTGAACCACCGGCATTTATAGCGCCTTGTGTTTGCAGGCTTTGCATAAGCGTAGCCGGGCTGATGCGATACGTAGCCAGTTTGTTTTGGTCTACATATATAGAAACTTGTTCTGTTAAACCTCCGGAATGGCTGATCTTGGCCATGTCCTCAATTTGTCTGAAGTTATCTTCAATATCTTCTACATGTCTTTCCAGGTCTTTGTAAGGCCGTGTTTCTGATTCTACAGCCAGAATCATGGCGGCAGTATTACCAAAATCACTGTTTACTATAACTCCTCGTACGCCTGAGGGCAGGCTCTGTTGTTGGAAGACAAAAAGACCATTTTTAAGCTTATTCCAAAACTGCTCGGTGCCGTTAGCATCTATGCGGTTAGCTACTTCTACGTAGATGTACATGACGCCATCACGAGAGTAGGAGTAGGTTTTTGTTTTATCTACTTCGTTATAGCCAAATAGGTATTGTTCTACTTTACTGGTGAGCTGCTCTTCTACTTGTGCTGAGCTGGCGCCGGGGAAGTACCCTATCACCAGGCCTTGTCTTATGGTGAACTCCGGAAATTCGTTTCGCGGCATTTTGAAGAGGCCTAAAATACCTATGGCTACAAAGGTGAAGGCCAGAGCCAAAGGAAAAGCCTTATGCTTCATGGCCCACTCTATTAGTGTGTGCTTATTTTTCATGACTAGGCTAAAAAATTATTTAATGACTTTTACAGGAGTTTTATCAGTGAGTTTGTGGTAGCCCGAGGTAACGAGCTGGTCTCCTGGTTGCAAGCCTTCTTTAATGGCTATGCCGTTATCATATAGCTCTCCGGTGGTAACATATTTACGTTGTGCGGTACTGTCTTTAGTGTTTATGATGTACACAAAGTTTTTATTGTCATCAGTAACAGAAACGCTTGATATAGGAATTACTAAAGCATTATTAGCCGTAGAGCTGTCCTCACCTTTAAACAGATTGACCTTGCAGGCCATGCCCGGTTTTATTTTATGGTCTGGGTTTTGAATGTTAATTTGCGCGGTATAAACCGGGTTAGCTCGGTTAGACTGTACAGAAACTTCAGATATAATTCCGGTAAAAGATTGATCACCCAGCGCATCAATAGTTACGCGGGCACTGTCTCCGCTGTGGTATTGGTTCACTTCCTGATCAGGTAATGGAACCATGGCTTTTACCATGTCAATATCCAGCAGCTGTATTACAGGCATGCCAGGGCTGGCCAGATCACCGGCTTCCATTATTTTAGCTCCTACATAGCCACTGAATGGTGCAAATACCTTAGTGTGTTTTACATTTTGATAGGCAGCGGTGGCAGCAGCTTCAGCTTGCTTGTAGTTAGAGCGCGCCTCTATCATTTTTATTTCCGCAATACTGCCCTTTTTATATACTTCATTTATACGTTCGTAGTTCTCTTTGGCCAGCTCTGCCTGTGCTTTTCGGGCTTCATACTGGTTTTGATAGGTGGTGGCTTCTATTCTGGCGATAAGATCATTTTTATTGATAAAATCACCCATATCCACGGTAATCTGTTCTATAGTGCCGGGAACCTGAAAGGTGATATTTACATTTTTATTGGCTGTAATAGCGCCGCTATAACTAATCTCGTGAGCATTAAAAGCCCCTTGCTCACCTACGGCTATGGTTTGTACTTCTATTGGATCTACCTCTTTGGTCTCCTTTTTCTTCTCACAGCTGGCCAGAGCAAACACTGCCAGTAGCAGACAATAGTAAAAATGTGTACTTAAATTGCGCATGATACTTATGAATTATATATTCTCTCTTATTGTAGTCCTTTTATTAATAGTTCGCTGATCCAGTGTAGCCGATCAAACATGTCGTCTTTTATGGAATCATATAAAAACATTTCCTTCTCTAAACTGCCCGTGGCGGTGATTATAGCCAGAGCTAAAAACTCCTGATCAGTTTTAGAAATATGTTGTATTTCCTTCTTCTCCATAGCCCAGGTAAGGCAGTTATCTACCAGCTGTATATCAGCATTACGCATCTGTAAAAATACCTTGGTCAATATGTCCTCGTTCTCCTTAAGGTCTGAAAGCAAGTGCTTATACTCTTTTGATTTTTTGAGTAGGAAGGATAATTTTATCTGATTGTAGTCAAATAGGTTTTCGTTGATAGTGCGGTCACTGCTCACTTTTTGCTGAGCTTTCTCTATGATCTCATTGTATTCTTCTTTTACAAAAGCTTCAAATACGGCCCGCTTATTTTTATAATAATAGTATAAAGTGCTCCTGCCTTTTCCTGATGCCTTGGCTATGTCATCCATAGTTACTTTGGCATACCCCAGTTTCCTGAAAACTTCTTTTGACGAAGCAATGATCTGTGATTTTACAAACTCCTCTTTCGATTTCATTTTCGACAAAAATTGATTTAATGTCTAATTTTGGACAAAAATAAAGAATTTGTTTTTATTTTCAACAAATTCACAATTAATGTCTAATAAATTGATTTAGCAACAATCAAAAAATGGAGTTGTTTCAAAGTGAATTTTAAGTAAACAAGTGCTCGAAATCTTCATTATGCAAGAGTAAACCACCGCCGAGTCACATTGAGACCTAACCTTTGTCTCAACCGCACCAATAGAATTGATAAAACCTCCTCCCTAAAGTCCAGGGTCATCTCGACGAAAGGAGAGATCTATGTATTCATCTAGCATATGCTTTTCAAACATCTGCTGGCCTGGTTAATCCACTGCCTACATTCCATCGCTTAGGTTCCTTACTTTTTTACAATCGATCAAAAAAGTAACAAAAAACTCTTTCTTGCTGTGAGGTCTTCCGCTCACTGAAGCATTTCATAGTAATGAATTACCTCTAAGGACTTGAGAAAGGTCTGCTTTTCAAACCTCTTTCACCTCACGACTGTACAGCAAGATGAAACCGCTATCGAATCACACTGAGCCCTAACCTTTGTCTCAACCGCACCAATAGAATTGACAAAACCTCCTTCCTAAAATCCAGGGTCATCTCGACGAAAGGAGAGATCTATTTATTGGTTTAAAGAAAGCTTTTCATACAGCTGTTTGCCTGGTTAATCCGCTGTCTGCATTGCATCGCTTAGGTTTCTTACTTTTTTGCAATCGATCAAAAAAGTAACAAAAAACTCTTTCTTGCTGTGAGGTCTTCCGCTCACTGAAGCATTTCATAGTAATGAATTACCTCTAAGGACTCGAGAAAGGTCTGCTTTTCAAACCTCTTTAACCTCACGACTGTACAGCAAGAGTAAGCCACCGCCGAGTCACACTGAGCCCAACCTTTGTCTCAACCGCACCAATAGAATTGACAAAACCTCCTCCCTAAAATCCAGGGTCATCTCGACGAAAGGAGAGATCTATGTATTCATCTAGCATATGCTTTTCAAACATCTGCTGGCTTGGTTTATCCACTTTCTACATTCCATCGCTCAGGTCCCTTACTTTTTTGCAATCTCAATGTTCGGTTAGTGTTATCTGAACAGCGAGATCCCTGCTCTTCACTTCGTTGCGGCAGGGATGACGATAAATGATAATAGTACTTATAATGGTCATTGCGATAGAAACGAAGTGTAGTGAAGCAATCTCAACCTTGCCCCTGCATACAAGAGCAGTCCGCCTTCTATAGCTTCAAGATTACTTCGTCATGTCTTTCTCATAATTACCAGATAGGGAAGGTGACGATCGCACCCACCGAGTCACACTGAGCCCCGTCGAAGTGTAGACGATCGGTACTGATTCATAATTTAACTGGATCTCAATCGTTTTGATTTTTTCATATACGTGCTATTTGATTATACTTTCACACAACTGTCATCTCGACGAAAGGAGAGATCTATGTATTCATCTAGCATATGCTTTTCAAACATCTGCTGGCTTGGTTTATCCACTTTCTACATTCCATCGCTTAGGTTCCTTACTTTTTTGCAATCTTACTGTTCGGTTAGTGTTACCTGAACAGCGAGATCCCTGCTCTTCACTTCGTTTCGGCAGGGATGACGATAAATGATGATAGCACTTATAATGGTCATTGCGATAGAAGCTAAGTGTAGTGAAGCAATCTCGAAGTTACTTTTGCAGTCCGGCGAGATACAGTATTTCATAGCTTCAAGATTACTTCGTCATGTCTTCCTCGTAATTACCAGATAGGGAAGGTGACGATCGCACCCACCGAGTCACACTGAGACCTAACATTTGTTTCAACCGCACAAAAAGAAATGACGTTAAGAATAGAAGTGGCCTGTACAATATAGCCGAACCTGGCATAGTGCAATTTGCCTGTCCCTGAGCATGGTTGGATAGAAAGGAGTCACAAAGTATGGTACTTCCTTGTTTTTATAGGAATGTCCGATTGGTAGTCTGTCGTGTACAATATTTCATCCTACAGGTCTTTGTTTAACTTTTAGAAAATTAGTCATGAAAAAGATGAGAGCAAATGCTGCAGGCATAGATATAGGAGCCAAGCACATTTTCATATCCGTAGAAAACAAGGATGTTCGTGTTTTTGAGACTTTCACTGAAAGTTTTCGAGAGGCATCGTGCTATTTATTATCAGAGGGGATCCAGACAGTGGCTATGGAAGCTACGGGTGTTTACTGGATTATTCTTTATGAGATTCTTGAATCAGCAGGTTTGGATGTCTGGTTAGTAGATGGGCGTCAGACGAGACAAGTACCAGGTCGAAAGACTGATGTAAAGGACTGTCAATGGATTCAGCAACTCCATAGTCATGGTTTATTGAATCGCTGTTTTGTTCCCGATGCACAAGTGAAGGAAGTTCGTGCTTACCAGCGCTTGAGAGAAGATCATCTGAGAACAGCCTCTATGCATGTAAATCATATGCAAAAGTCACTAATAGAGATGAACATTCGACTCAAAGAAGTGCTCAGTCAGATACATGGCGCCAGTGGTCTGGCGATCATAGAAGCCATCCTGGCAGGGGAACGTGATGCCCAAAAGCTCTTATCCCTGTGCCATAGCAGTATTAGAGAAAAGAAAGCCTCTCAAGTCATCAAGGCACTTTCAGGCTATTATACCGAGTCAGGGTTATTTGCTTTGGGACAGGCATACAGTGGTTACAAATTTTATAAACAACAAATACTGGCATGTGACCAAAAACTGGAAGAAGTCATGAAGCGGTTCAATAACTACGATTCAGATATGGAAAGCAAAAATGAAATAGATTCTGTTAAAGATCGAAAACCTGTTAGACATAATAAACCTGATATAGACCACTTAGGAGGACACCTGCTGAAAATCTTTTCAGGCAAAGATGCTACGTGTTTGCCGGGTATTACCGATTATACCTGGCTACAATTATATTCTGAAATAGGCATGGAACTTTGTAAGTGGCCCAGTGAGAAACACTTCACTTCATGGCTAGGATTATCTCCAGGTCAACACCAGTCTGGCAAGAAAAATAAAACCAGAAACAGAAAGTACAGGCCAAAGGCAGGACAAATATTCAGACAAATAGCCCAAAGTTTAATAGAAAGCAAAAAGATAGCACTGGGAGCTTTTGGGCGTAGATTGAAGAGCAAAAGAGGTCCAGGCATAGCCACTAAAGCTACAGCCCGAAAACTGGCCGTACTCTACTGGCGGCTTATGGTAAAAGGGCTTGATTACACAGAACGGGGCATCAAAGCATATGAAGAAAAAATGCAGCTCCATAGAGAAAGATGGCTAGTAAAAACAGCTAAAGAATTAGGTTATGAGCTTGAACAAATACCTATTTAGTGTATTACGTCATTGGTAGCCCCGTCGAAGTGTAGACGATCGGTACTGATTCATAATTTAACTGGATCTCAATCGTTTTGATTTTTTCATATACGTGCTATTTGATTATACTTTCACACAACTGTCATCTCGACGAAAGGAGAGATCTATGTATTCATCTAGCATAGTCTTTTCAAACATCTGCTGGCTTGGTTAATCCACTTTCTACATTCCATCGCTCAGGTCCCTTACTTTTTTGCAATCTTACTGTTCGGTTAGTGTTACCTGAACAGCGAGATCCCTGCTCTTCACTTCGTTTCGGCAGGGATGACGATAAATGATGATAGCACTTATAATGGTCATTGCGATAGAAGCTAAGTGTAGTGAAGCAATCTCGAAGTTACTTTTGCAGTCCGGCGAGATACAGTATTTCATAGCTTCAAGATTACTTCGTCATGTCTTCCTCGTAATTACCAGATAGGGAAGGTGACGATCGCACCCACCGAGTCACACTGAGCCCCGTCGAAGTGTAGACGATCGGTACTGATTCATAATTTAACTGGATCTCAATCGTTTTGATTTTTTCATATACGTGCTATTTGATTATACTTTCACACAACTGTCATCTCGACGAAAGGAGAGATCTATGTATTCATCTAGCATAGTCTTTTCAAACATCTGCTGGCTTGGTTAATCCGCTGTCTGCATTCCATAGCTTAGGTTCCTTATTTTTTTGCAATCTCAATGTTCGGTTAGTGTTATCTGAATAGCGAGATCCCTGTTCTTCACTTCGTTGCGGCAGGGATGACGATAAATGATAATAGTACTTATAATGGTCATTGCGATAGAAACGAAGTGTAGTGAAGCAATCTCAACCTTGCCTCTGCAGAAAGAGCAATCCGCCTTCTATAGCTTCAAGATTACTTCGTCATGTCTTCCTCGTAATTACCATATAGGGAAGGTGAGGTTCCCCATCTACAAAGTCACACTGAGCCCCGTCGAAGTGTAGACGACCGGTACTGATTTATGATTTATCGGATCTCAATTGTTTTCACTATTTCATATTACATGCTATTTACTTATACTTTTATTCAACTGTCATTGGTAGTACCTGAATGTATCCAGTAACTACACTTGAGACAGCCCCGCCTTAGGGAATAAAAAAGAGTTGTATCTAAAGTGATCTTAACTATTTAAAACCCTGCTTTAGATACAACCTTTTGAATAAAATGTTTATTCTCTAATGATCTTTTTCTTTAGAAAATCAGATTCATTTTGAATCGTAAGTAAATAAACGCCAGGCAGTAAGGTGCTGGTGCTTAGTGTGGAGGAGGCTTCTTGTGAAGTGTATTCTTTTACAAGCATTCCTTTTTGATTGTAAAGCCTGATGTAGGTAGAAGTGGCTTTACGCTGAGGTAATCTAATGTGCAATTCATCTTTCACAGGGTTAGGATATAGCCATGCGCTTATTGGCTCTTCGGCTTGTGCTGTTCTGGCATTGAACTGTGAAGGCGCAGCGGCTTCGAAATGTGACCATGGGAAACTCCCGATATAATGAATGTACCAACTGCCATTATCAGCAGGAGGAAGGCTGTTAGACCAGGTGTTAGTATAATCCACGCCATTAATTTCTAAAAGCTCCAAATTCCAGGAGTTAATATAGCTGATTGGCCCTGAAGTAATAAAGCAAAACTCACCGGCACCATCCTGAGCGAAGGGCGTAGTAATGGTGACAGGGTTTTCGCAAGTGGAGGGATTAGTTCCTTCTTCTGTGAAAGTGGCCGTGATTACTGTATTTTCTTCTATAGTAAAAGTGATGGAAGGGCTGGTGCCACTTACACCACCGCTCCAGCCCTGGAATACGTAGCCTGAATCAGGGGTGGCGGTTAAGGTTATTTCGGTGCCTTCGGCGAAGCTGCTGCCTTCTGGTGTTTGGCTAACCGAGCCGCTGCCCGTTACAGAAATGGCTAAAGAAACGGTGTCAGGTACTCCTTCTAATACAAAATGAGCCGTTAATGAGCGGTTAGAGATTACTGAGATGGTGGTAGGATTGGTAGAGCCGCCCACATCGCCACTCCAGTTACTAAATTCATAGCCGGGATCGGGCACTGCGGTGGCCGTTACGCTGCTGCCGCTGGCATAAGAAGATTGCTGAGGCGATAGGATCAGTGATCCGCCACCATCAACAGAGGTGTTAAATACATAGGGACCAGGAGTTTCATCATAATCAAAATAATCTTTTAGCCATTGCAAAGCGGGCCTTTCGGTAACGCCATCAGCGGCTAAAAGGTAGGCCTCGTTTCTCCACATATCTCCTTCTAAGTATCCCCATAAGGTTACTCCCTTTACAGATGGATGCTCCCAGAAATAAGGAAAAAGCTGCTGATATAATGCCAACTGAGTGGCATCATTACCTCTAAGATCTAGCTCAGAAATGTAAATGTCTAAGCCGGTGGCCGCCATTACTTCCATATTTCTTTGTATGGTGCTGAAGTTAATACTTTCAAGGCTGTGGGCTTGCAGGCCTATGCCATCAATAAGGTTTCGGTCTTGTAGTAGCTCTACTATTTCCAAAAAGTCATCACAGGTGCTAGTGTAATTCAGCACATTATATTCATTAAGGATGAGCTGAGCATTAGGGAAATAAATTCTGGCTTGCTCAAAAGACCAGATTACCCAGTCCCAGCCAGTGGAGCCGGCACCACCAAGGGCAGGAGCGTATGAGGGCGGGGCATGCAGTGGTTCGTTTACCACATCAATTAATTCCAGATCAGGATACCTGCCAGAGAGGGCTTCGAACCATTCCAGCACTTCATCCATCTGTTCGTTTTGAGGTACATTGCGCATCCAGGCGGGTTCTCCGGAAGAGTGACCCCAAACCAGGGTATGTTCTTTAAAGACCAGGTCAAACTCCCGGGCGTGGTCATAGGCGCGGTCTAGCCACAGCCAGTAATTAAAGTCATCACGGTTTTGCTCGCAAGAGGCCCATTTACCGGCATTGCCAGGGGTGAGCTGATTCCAGTAATGGTCAAAATTTAAAGGCGTTTGTCCGCGGGTGTGGGTGTTACCCAGAAATTTACTTTGGTTATCTGCCAGCTGACCTAAAGCATTAAAATAAAAAGTGCAGAGCAGCATTAGCGTAACCATTTTTAAATAATGGTGCGTTTTCATGAGGGGATTCATTTTGGTTAAACATTGATTTTAAGACAGTAGTAGTATAAGTAAGGAGTGCCGGAGAGTGTGGCACTCCTTATGACTCTATTTGATTTTATTCTATCAATAGCTTTTTCACATAGATATTTTGGTCTGTTTCTACATTGACCGTGTATAACCCGGAAGGTAAATTGCCCAGTGTTAATTTGTATAACTGCTGGTCAGTACCCTGAGTAGTGAGCTCTTTTTGATATACCTGCATGCCAGCAGCATCATATAAAGAGATGACAGTGGTGTGGTTAGGATTGTCTTTAAATTTCAACCACATATGCTGATTATTCACCGGATTAGGGAAAATATCCATCTCCTCGGTTTCATCTATTTGGGTTAACCGCTTATTACTGCTGCTTCTGGCGGCTATGCTTTGCGCAGGGCCATTGATTTCCAGATGAGACCATCCAAAATTACCTATGTAATAGATGTACCAGCCTCCATTTTCAGCGGCAGGCAGACTGTTAGACCATGTGTTAGTGTAGTCTACGCCGTTGATTTCCAATAATTCCAGATTCCATGAGTTGATGTATGATACCTGGCCAGTAATAAAATAGCAAAATTCACCAGCGCCATCTTTAGAGAAAGGTACCGATACAGTGGTAGGGCTGGCGCAGAAATCGGCAGCTGCTGTTACTGTGATGGCTGCCTGATCAGTATAGCTGCCATCTGTAGTGGTGACCGTAATGATGGCGCTGCCTTCTTCCACACCGCTGATTAAGCCGCTGGTGCTGACGGTAGCAATGCTTTCATCAGAAGAAGTAAACGAAACAGAAGGATCAGTGGCATTGGCCGGAGATACGGTGGCGGTAGCTTGCACGCTATTGCCTACCTCCATACTGGCAGCCGGTAAAGAGAGGCTTACTCCGGTAACTGGTATGGTTTGGTTAGTTACAGCAATATAGCTGCTGTCTTGAAAGCTGCCATCAGCTGTAGTACCAATGATGTAGGTATTTCCTTCGGCTATTCCTGTAACCAGACCCGTGCTGCTGACCGTGGCAATAGCGGTATCATTAGCACTCCAGGTCACGGTTTTGTTGGTGGCATCCGCAGGTAGTACTTCCGCGGTGAGGGGCACGGTGGCGCCTACGCCTACTGTGGCTGTATCCGGACTTACGGTGATGCTGGCTACGGGTACGGAGCTGCCATCACTGGTAAGGATGAAATGATAGGCTGATAGTGCAGGCAGTGAGTAGCTGAACTCATTGCCGGTAAGGCTCATATTGCTTTTTTGAGTAATGGCGGCTGTACCTTCTTCCACGGCATACACGGTGGCAGAGGTGTAGTTAACGGTGCTGCCAGAAATATCAAACGAGCCGCTGATGGAGGAGGTAAGGCTTTTGTTTAGTACTAAGATGTGCAGCTCTTCGTCCGCATCACCACTTACGGAGGCGTATACGGAGCTGTTGATTTTGTCATCCATGGTGGCATCTACATATACCTCTCCGAAGGAGGCATTATTACCATCATAGTTGTTATATAACTCATAGGCCAGAGAGCCGTAGCTACCAGGATCATACCAGTGGGTGGCGGCATAAACTTCATATTTGGCAAATATTCCTAATACATCAGCCAGAGTGATGGCTCCGGTAACGTCTTCATAACCCCCAAACTGGAACTCATTAAAAGACAGTTTAGTGCCGGGGTAGTAAGTGTCTATAGAATTTTGAACGGTAGGGATCAGCGGCATAAAATTGTCAAAATATTCAAATATCCAGCTGTTTTCAGTGTAATCAGGATCCCAGAAGGCACGGGGAGCCTGTAGCCTGGCTAGTTTATCATTAGTAGAATTAGCCGAAGGGTCGATGATGCGCTGGTCTCCGGAAGCCTCAGGGTACCAGTGCAGGTCTATTACATCTACCAGGCGGCGGTTAGCCTGGGTGCCGGCAGCATTCATTTCATCTAAATAATAATCTATAAACCAAGAGTAATCACCTTGTAAAGCAGGCCAGTCAGGGGCATTTTGAAAGGAGAGGTAGCCGTTAAAACCATAAGATACCAATCCGAAAATTTCAGCATCAGGATCTACATTTTTTACTGCAGAGGCCAGGGCGGTAGATCTATTGATCAGGTCCTCGCAGGTAGGCTGCGTAGGGTAGATGTATGGGTGGGTTTCATGCCATAGGTCAGGTTCATTATCCAGCGCATATTTCAGGCCTCCGGTACCATATTTATCGGTAAGGAAATTTACAAATTCATCAATATACACCTTATCATCGGTTTTATCAGGCGTAAGGCTAAAGGCAGAACCTTTTTCATACACGGCTTCATACCAGCGAGGGCTCGGGGCGGTGGTAGTTACCTCGCCATCTTTATCGGCAGAAACATATCCGGCCATTTGCAGGGTAATGAGCGCTTCAGCATCATTGGCCTTAGCCTGGTCTACAATAGTAGTAACCACTATGCCGGGCTCTTCAGAATTAGTAACGCCTACATGCCAGGGCCAGAAGTTATCATTTACATGGAAATAATCTTCGCCTGCATTAGAGGCATTATTCTCCCAGTTGTAACCTGTGGCACGATTGCCGCCCATACGCACCAGAGTGTAATTTTCATCTGTGCTAGGGTTTACATTTTGCTCCCAGTTACAGCCATAAATTAGCGGACTTATTGGTTTTCTGTCGGTCTGGGGGGAGATGGTGTAGTTTACATTAAGCTGTGCTATAGCCAACGTCACTGTCAGGCACATGGCCGACAGCATTAATAATAGCTCTTTCATGAGGTGGTTGGTTTAGGTTTAACAAATGGTTACAGATGCCTGTCAGGAGCATTTTACAGTAGAAGCCTCCTGATAGCGATCTGTGTTATATAATTTAATGAAAATTATGCACTATTAAAATAGTAAAGGCCGAAAGATGCGTATTGAAAGTGCGGAGCTGTAAATGCAGTAGTAGTAACAGAGAAGAGGTAATGTGTTTTGTTTAATGATAAAAAATGTTTAAAAAGTTTTATATTTATAAAGGAATGAAAGCGAAGCAGTATTAGAATTCATTTTATCTGAATTATAATCTGTTGGCGCACAACTTTTTACTCATGAAAAGCCGATTCATTTTAGTCAATTACCTTTTTGCCTTACTGTCTGGTAAGGATGCAGATACCCAATTTTTAAATTCACTAAATCAATTAACTGCTTCAACTTCCATTGGAGAGAATACCTGTGGAGGAGGAGGGAGTTTGATGGGGTGGGGGTGGTGTGAGAATAAAGAAGGTAAATATCTCCCTTGCCGCCATGCTTGGCATGGTGGTATGATTACCACAGCTCTTTTGTATAGTATGTCTCGGCTATTGGCATCAAACTATAAAAGCTTTGTAGAATAATAATATTCATTTTTAATATTAATTTAGTTAAATTAATTGTATGAAATGTATGAAAGAAATAAGGGAATGTGTTTCCTTTACACGGATATTGGTGGTGATGTAAAATGACAACAAATGGGAAATTACAAAAGAATTGAATTTGATTTTATAAATCGGACTTTGGCATTGATTTCCCAATATGAAAACAATCTGCATAAATATCCTTATGAAGAGCAATACAACTATACTCTTCTGATAAATTGCCTTCTGGGACTCATTGTAATGCCAAAAGAAAAAGTCATTTCCCATATTCCAAATGGCAGATTAACAAAAGAACTTCTACAGGAAATGGGATTAGAAGAATCTCAGATAAATCCAGATATTATAGACCTAAGAGACTTGATAATGAAACTAAGGCACTCTGTAGCCCATTTTGATATTCGAGTCAAATCTTATGACGACTGTGACCGAATTGATGAGATTATTTTCTTAGACCAAGAGAAGAATACTTCTGAAATGATACGATTTCGTTCAACGGAACTTTTACCATTTATAAGGTATTACGCAAGCTGGCTGCAGCATAATATTCAGAATTATGGCCAATAGAATAAAAGAAAATACTACCACCAACAAGCCATATGTAAACCGTTATGTTTCACCTAAAAACCATACTGCAAATAATTAGCTATGATTTTAAAGAAAGTTAGAATTTCAAATTTTAGAGGTGTTAATGGTACTGTAGATGTAAATTTCGGGTTCTTTAACACAATTGTAGGACAAAACGATGCAGGTAAATCTACAGTTTTGAAGGCAATTGATGCAGTACTGAATGACACGAGATTATTATTGTCTGATTTTAATTCAAATTCTCAAGAAGACAGTATTTCAATTGAACTTTATTTCGATTGTGAGAATAATGATTACAAATTAGGAGAAGAAATAGAAACAACAATTGAATCTGAAGAATTAGTAAATGAAGAAAATTTACTTGTTTGGAAAAAGTACTGGGCTGTCTCAGAAACCAGATTATCAAATCCAAAAACTTTCATCGTAAGAAAGAAATATTCTGATAAAAATGACTTTATATTTAATACAGAAAAACAATTAATTGCTCAATGTAAAGCTAACGAAATTGAAACTTCAAAAGGAAATGGAGAAGAATTCAATAATGTAGAGAAACGTGAAAAATTAAGAACTTATAATCAGCAAAATGGAATCGATTTTACCTTTGATTATGAGGAAATTCCGTCATCAGGGAAGACAAAACTTAGACTAATTGGCGATTCAATTAAGAGTAATTTACCATCCTTCCAGTATTTCAAAGCTGACACATCTTTATCTGATACTGACACCTCAATTCAAAAATACTTTAAGGATATGGCTTTCAATTTAATCAAAGATAATATTGATACAGATGAGATTGAAACAACTGTTCGAACAGCTCTTGAATCAGTTCTAGGTGAGATTACGAATAAAATAAATGAGGTTGTTAATGCAGATGAAAAGGTAGAACCCAAAATTAGTTTCGATTGGAGCAAGTTAATTTCAACATCATTTGTTAGTAATTCTTCAGGAAATAATATTCCATTAAGTTCAAGAGGCGACGGTTTTAGAAGAATAACAATGATGTCATATTTTGAATACTTGGCAGAATCTGAAAGGTCTAATGATAGCCAAACAATAATTTTCGGATTTGAAGAACCTGAGACATTTCTTCATCCTTCTGCTCAGGAAAACTTAGTTGAAAAACTAATTTCTCTTTCTGAAAATGGATACCAAGTTATAACATCGACCCATTCTCCAACCATTGTAGGAAATACGCAACGAGAATTTGTTATTCACATATCAAAACCCAACAACCTATATACAGTAGACCAAGCAAATATTGATTTTAAGGCTTTAGCTATGGATTTAGGGATTAAACCTGACAATGTATTTAGTCCATTATTCTCAACATCTAGATTGTTATTTTTAGTAGAAGGAATTGATGATGTTAAAGCAATGCATTATCAAGCAGATTTATATAAACAACAAGGCTTAATTGAGCACACTTTTAACGAGCTTAGTGTAAATATAATTCCTATTGGGGGTTGTGGAGGAGTTAAGCATTGGGTTAACCTAGATTTATTTACAAAATTGGAAAAGCCTTTCTTTATATTTTTAGATAGTGATAAAGATAGTGCAGATGAGATTTCACCAAATCAAACTAACCTAGAAAATTATGGATTGGTAGATAGTCAAGATTTTAAGATTACAAAGAAAAGGCTTTTAGAAAACTATATTCCTCCAGCTGCAATTGAAAGACTTGTTCCAGATGCAACAATTGCATACGGTGATTTTGACCACGCCAAAAATATATGCAAATCTTATCCTGATAGTATTGTTCGTGCAAGTATAGGAGGTAGTAATGTAGCTGAAAAACATTATTGTAGCTTGACTTTCGATGAATTAAGACAAACTTGGTCTGATGGTACAAATGATGAGTTTTTGGATTTATATGAAATTATAAAAAGTAAATTGAATAAATTAAAGGCGAAAGCATAGCCACCGCCATGCTCGACATCGTGGCATGATTACCTCAGCTCTGTTGCGTAGTATGGCCTGGCTATTCGCATCAAACTTTAAAAGCCTCGCAAAACGCTTAAATTCATTTTTAATATTAAATTAGTTATATTGAAGCCATAACAGGAATAGGGGAATGTGTTTCCCTTGAACGGATGTTGTGCTCCATTTTCCCAATGATGAATAATATCAAGAACTTCTTATTCGGTAATAAACATTCTTCAGTTGTCTCTGATATCGGTGAATTTAAATCCAGATTTAAGGAAAGATCAAATTTTATTTGTTGGGAATACGAACACTTTTATCCAGAGTCAGCACATCCAACTTTTATTACTGTTTCTGGGGACAAGAACGGGCCAAACCAAAGCAAGTTGAACCTGATTCGCCCATTTATTAAAGAAAGGGACCGCATTAATGCCCTTATCAATACGAAACTTAAAGGGAATGTTCTCTCAAACCTAGAATTCGAACAACGCTGGAACAACTGGGAAAATCGCTTCAGAATTATTACTATAGAATCCTTTTTTGAAGACCCTTTGGTGATTGAATTTTACATTCACTCCAATACTGATAACAGGCAACTTCATGTTGATTTTCGAAACGGAGTAATAAGCAAATTCGAAATTCATGAGTAGTAAAGACTTCTTTGCCGCAATGCCTGGCATGATGGTATGCTTACCCCAGCTCTGTTGCGTAGTATGGCCTAGCTATTCGCATCAAACTTTAAAAGTCTCGCAAAACGATGCTCTTCATTTTTAATATTAAATTAGTTAGATTGACCCCATGAAAGGAATAAGGGGATGTATTTCCCTTATATGGATGTTGTGTGTAATATCTGCAACTCGAACAGATGAACTTCCAGCAAAAACTTGCAGACTTTGTACTTGGCAACCGAACAATTAGCCAATATCCAGACATTGCACTAACTGGAATGAACGAAAAACTGGAATCTGAGTCCCTTGTAATTCTAGCAGGCATGAACGAACGGGATAATTCATTCGAACTGGAGTAATATTTCCGGCAGATGTTATCGGAACTTCAAATTGACCTTCCAACAAAAATGGAGGCGGCCAATATTTTACTGAACTTCTACATGAGGCTGATGGTAGCTGAACCACCTCGTGCTTTTGAACTCATGACTAAGATTAAAAATGATATTGTCGACTCCTTTGAATGGCCTCAAGAAAGTACAAACAAATATTTGGGTGAAGAACTGGGGCTTCAACATCTTTATACTTGGTATCGCGAACTTCAAGATTTAGAAGATGGAAGTATGCTACTTTATTACAACGAACTACCTCGAACTGAACAAAAGAAGAAGTTTGAGAAACACCTTGTCGAAGAAGCTCGGAACTGGTTGAACGCTGGGAAAACATACACATAACAAGCGATATAGCGAATGGCCAAACTGCGTATTTGATACTTCTGTGAAACTTGACCGGGACCCTGCCCATTCTGCTGGCCTTTGTGATTCTAGCTACTTTCTTCTTTCTGGATTTAGACTTTCAGAGCGACGTGCCTCGTAGATGGCGTTGTGGGTGTTGGGCAGTTTCACTACTTTAGAGGTATTTAGAAAGGGTATGGCCACAGCGCCATATCTGGGCGTTGTAAAACATTAGGACAAAACATTGGAAGTGCAAGCAAGGAAAATTAGTAATAAATTGAAATGGAAGTGCTTTAAAATCCCTTACTGGGTATAGCCAAACCACGTTATGTTTAATGTCTTCTAAACTAATGAAACAACTAGCATTGATATTTTTAATTGTTCTTTCTGTATCAGCTTTCGGGCAAGATAAAGAACGGTTTGATGGAGAAAATGAACTTCGTGAGTGCGAAGTGCAAGTAGGCTTGTACTATTCAACTAAACGTAATCCCGAATTAATGAAATCAGTTGAGCTTTATAAAGACAAGCAACTTGCTCTGTTAACGATTGATAAGAAGAAATGCACAACTTACACCTATTACTATTTGGTTGGAGATACAACATCTCTAGGGCCAACAGCCTATCTTGTAGAACCTAAGTTTCTAGATGCAGATATAAAAGAACGTGTTTACCTCTTCCTTGACTATAAACCTAAGAAGCACATCTTCTATAATGCCGAATGCTTCAGAAATAATCCAGTATCAGAGAAACTGGAATTGAAGTCATTTGATATGACTGATTTGAAGAGAAAATAGCCATATCATAAAAGTCATGTTTACAAAGGAATTAACAGAAGATAACGAACTGCTTTTGTACCAGAACGGCCAACTGATATACAAACGATGGCTGAACACTGGACAGTCAAAAGTATTTGACGTAATGGCTTATGATAAGTACACTTATTCAAGCATTACTGATCTTGATATTGAAAACTCTAAACACTTGATTAAGGTAAACGCGGTCTTCAGACTAACACCAACGAAAGAGGGAGGTCGCAAGTCAGGAATTATCAGCGGATACAGACCTAACCACGTATTTGAATATCGAGAGAACGGAGAAATGGTTGAGGCATTCATGGGGGATATCCAATTTGACCATCCAAAAGTTTTGGAGCCTGGTGTGGCACAGATGGTTGTTGTTAGATTCCTGTTGGCTCAACGAATTGAAAGATTCCTTGAACCTGGAAGAGAGTGGTTTATTCACGAAGCACCAACTAAAGTCGGAACAGCAAGAATCATTGACTTTCAACTGCCTAGAAGCTAATGCACATATCAGATTGTATGAAGCATACCCCCCTTGCCGCCATACTCGGCATCGTGGCATGATTACCTCAGCTCTTTTTCATAGTATGGCCTGGCTATTCGCATCAAACTTTAAAAGCCTCGCAAAACACCGCTATTCATTTTTAAGATTAAATTAGTTAGATTGACCACATAAAAGAAATAAGGGAATGTGTTTCCTTTACACGGATGTTACCATTCATTAAATGCACATAGTAAAGTTAAATATAACAGGTAAGGAAGTAGGTTCGGAGGAGTTCTTTGAATGCACCAATTATTACTTTCAATCACTCTATGGAACAAAGCAAATAATAAATGAAGAATGGCAGTACGAACCTATTGACAATGGATTAAGTCTTAACTTTTTTTGCCCTGAGAAAGATTCGTACAGCGAGAAGAATTCAACCATTTATGGAATTAAGTGGAAAAAACGAATTGAAGGAGAATTGAAGTGTAAATTTGACTTCAGGCACATGGGGTTAGACCCTGAGTTTGGAAAAACAATCATTCCAAAAAAGCGAGAATTTTTAATTCTTAAAACTACAAGGTTTTCACCAATAATTGAAGGCTCATCACTTAATCAAATTCCATTATACAAGATACCTTATACTCATCATGATGGAGAATGCTATAACGATATTAACTTCTGGGAAAATAATTATGAAAGGGTTGAAGGACTTTGGTTTAATGGCATTGTAGGTGAAAGGTGGGCACAAAACCAATTACAAAACCATGATAGTGATCTTAGTAAACAAGGAATTGATTGTTGTAAAAAAATTGAGGAAGTAACACAAATACCCACTTATTATTTTCTCTTCAATTATAGAGCTTGGGGACAAAAGAAAGACAAAGAAAGAAAATGTCCGATATGCGGAAATGATTGGTTGATAGATGGTTCAACATTCAACGACTTTTACGCATTTAAGTGTGATGATTGCAGGTTAATTTCTGAACTTTCCTCCAATAGATAAAAAAACGAAATGGTAACACTATGTAAAAATGCATTAAAATGCATTTTACATTAAACGTTAGGCAAAATATAAAACCGAGAATGAAAATAAAACAAGCATTAAGAATTACAATTTATACGTTATCAATCGTGTTTTTTATTTCTTCCTGCCAAAAGGCAAAAAAGGAAAGTAAAGAATCGAAGGAAATAATAAGTGTGGAATATCCCGAAACCTATGAATTAGCAAATATCATTCTGGCACTTACTAAATATGGAAAAACTGATAAGTGGGAAGTCCGACAAGGTTTCGATTATTATAACAAAGTTCAAGAATATTTTAAACCAGTAAATCAACACCCTTTATTAGATTCTGTAAACTATTCAAGAGAAAGATGGGAAGAATATTTAAGCTTTAGGACTGATTCTTACGCATTCGAATTTGATGAAAACAATGAATTAAAAAGAAGTTTTGAGTTCTATGCAAATAAGGGATTTCAACCTTTTGATGACCATTTAAACTTAATAAACGACTTTGTTCAAAAATCAAACTTTAGAGAGTTCTTTGAACAAAATAAGGACTATTACAATTCTGTTTCAAACAAATATAAGAAAACACAATACTTAAACGAAATGCGTGAGTTCCTGACAAAAGAATTTGGCGAGCAGTATTCGAACAATGAAAAATATAATGTTGTGCTTTCCCCTTTTGTTTATAGGATGAATTGCCATAGAGATATCGATTCAATGACTGTGGCTGATTTCATAACAATTCCTGATTACGTTTTATCCGATACAATTTCAACAAATGATAAAGACATAGCCACTTCAATTCACAACTTGTTTACAGAAATGGACCACGGATATGTAAATCCAACTACAAACCAATATAAAGAATTGGTCAATAAAAATTTCAATGCTAATTTATGGGACAATAAAAGTGGATACAATGAAAATAATGGATTTGGAGTGTTTAACGAATATATGACCTGGGCAGTTTATGACATATTCTTGAAAAGGCATTTTCCCAATTATGCAAATGAAGTTGGCCTAAATTGGAGTTTTCAAAATGACAGTAGGGGTTTTGAATATCCTCAACTATTTACACAACAACTCTTGACTCTTTACAATCAAAAAGAAGATAAAGAAACTTTAAAGGACTTATATCCTAAAATGCTAGACTGGACTTCTGAAATTCAGAAAGACTTATCAAAACCGAAAATAATCTCACCAAAAGATTCAACTTACATCAAATTTTCTGGAAAAACTAAAATCACTATTCTGTTTTCAGAACCAATGAAGAAAAGCGATACAATAACAACGATTTTTCAAGATGGAAAAAATTTAAGACAATTTATAGACCTAAATAGTAGTGAAAATAATCTACGTTGGTCGGAAAACGGAAAGGAATTAGAATTTGAATTAAGTTTTCCTAGTGACCGAGATGCCTATTATTTCCAGTTCAATTGGTGGGGAACAAAACATCCGCTTATTAGTGAAAAAGGAGTATTGATAAAGAGCGGGAGTTATTTTAAAATCATTAACAAATAAATACTTTGCCTAATAACGTATATAAAAAATAGCGGTTTAATCGCTCAAACGAAAACGAATTGTATGAATTTAAGGTCTGTTATAATCCGAAAAGTTAGTCCCTAAAACCCGCTACTTTTCATATACAAGACCGTTCTATGCAATTATAAAAAACACACATTGAAACAATTAACATTCATACTTCTATTTATAACTCTTATTGGTTGCAAACAAAATTCAAAATCTGAATTTATCGCTCTGAACTCAGATAAAAGCTCAATCCAAAAACGAACTGAATTAAATCAAAAAGTACTGAAATATATAAAGTATAAATCTGATGTTCTTGTCCTAACCAATGCAACTGTTTTTGACGGAAAGGGAAATTCAGCTAATAATAAACAAACATTGATTGTTGAAAATGGTTATTTCCAATCAATTGGACATACCTCGGAAATTAAAATACCAAAAGGAGCGACTATAATTGATTTAGAGGGAAAAACAGTGATTCCCGGAATTGTTGGAGTTCACAATCATCTACATATCCCAAGATTTCCATTTGTTGGAGAAACCGCCTCAAAACTTTACTTGGCTTCGGGAGTAACCACTATTCAAACTTGTGGTTCAGCATCACCAGAGCAAGAAATAAAATTATCAAAAAAAATAGAGCAAGGCAAAGTTATTGGACCCAAAATAATAATAAGCGGACCTTATTTTACGGGAAAAGGAGGTAACCCAAATATGATTATCCCACGCAATGAAAACCATATAAAGGATACCATTCAATATTGGACAGAAAAAGGAGTTCGATGGTTTAAAGTTTATCGCCATACAACACCAAGTGACTTGGAAGTTATTATCAAAGAAGCACATAAACGGAATGCAAAAGTAACGGGACATTTATGTTCAATCACCTTTGAAGAGGCTACAAATTTTGGCATTGATGGAATAGAACACGGACTGAACAGCACAAGCGATTTTAGAAAGAACAAAACGTTCGGTATTTGTGACGGCTCAAGAGAATACATAGACGAGTTGGATATAAAAAGTGAGGAAGTTAAACGACTTCAACAGTTAATGATTGATAGCAATGTTTTTTTGACTTCGACATTGGCTATTTATGAGGCAAGTATTCCAAATAGAGCCTTTGCAGATGAACGTGCGTTAGAAGTAATGTCGCCATTTTTAAAATCACAATATAATGAGAGAAGAAATAATTTCGATATTCAAAAGTCGAGTGATAGCGTTAGGGAGAGTAGATTAAAAAGAATAATGGAGTTTGAATATCAATTTTTTAAAATGGGAGGAACTTTAACTGCAGGAGTTGATGCAGGTAGACACGTACTTCCAGGCTTTGGAGACCAAAGAAATTTTGAGTTACTAAAAGAAGCAGGATTTACGAGCGAGGAAGCAATCAAAATTATGACAAGTAATGGAGCGGAAGTTCTTTCCAATTCTGAAATTGGGGTAATTGAGAGCGGAAAAAAAGCAGACTTTGTAGTAATTAATGGAGATATTAAAGAAAACATACGCAATGTTGAGTTAGTTTTCAAAGATGGTTATGGATATGACCCTAATCTGATTTTAGAAGAAATGAATGGAAAATTTGGAGAAGAATAACTCCCGTTGCCGCCATGCTTGGCATGATGGCATGATTACCATGGGCCTGAGTATAGCCTGGCTATTCCCATCAAACTTTTAAAGTCTCACAAAACGCTGCTCTTCATTTTTATCATTAAATTAGTTAGATTAACCATATAAAAGAAATAAGGGAATGTGTTTCCTTTACACGGATGTTACCAGCAACAATGAAGAAGCTAATCTCAAATTTTAGATCTTGGATTTTGTCATCTGAAAACTCAGAAGTCAAAAAAACAAGATTGTCACTTTGGGAGAGACATCGAACAATTAAAGACTATAGAAACGCTCTTGAATTAAGAATAATAAAACGCGCTGAAAAAGATGTACTTGATGGCGATATCGACAAGGCAATTAGTAGATATGAAGGATTTTTCCAATACTATTCTATCAACCAGGATTTGCATAACAAAATAGCTGAATTATATCTTCATAAAGATGATAAGGTTAGCGCTGGGCGACACCTCTTTTTGAAAGAAAATCTTTCAGAAACTGAAATGCAATGCGTTAGGAAGTTTAAAAAGTCTTGTGGTAACAGCTCGACTATTATTTTGAAAAAGCTATTGCCAAAGGAAAATTTTAGAGTTAAGGAATTAACGGACTATCAAAAAAATAAGCTGAAAAAATTAATTGATGATTCAATAAAGGAATCAGCAGTAACTCCAAATTTCTTAAAAGGAATTAAAAGATATTTAGATAAAATAAAAGCTGGTAGCACTGTATATACAAAATAGGCGATATAGTAGTAAATTCAACGGTTGTAGCCCGCTTTAAAATAGTAACGGTTTGATGAGTTTGAAGCTCGCAATTGCCTACTTAGCCTATACAAACACGTTGTGCGTCATTAGAAAAATGAAAATACTTAAATATATAGGAGTTGCTTTCCTGGTAGTACTAGGGGGGGGGGGATTGGTCTTTTCATCTTTATATCTATCATTTTTAGTTCAGACGAAGTAAAAGTCAATTCCAAAATACTGATTAAAAGTGGAAGATTTAATGAATTACATGAAGCTATTCTAAAACTTGATAGCGTTAGAAATATAGCTGTATTGCCTGAAGAACGATATATTGTAATTGATGGTATAGTGATAAATCAAAGTAAACAAACGTATGGAATTGAACCTGTATTAGGATTTTACTTTAGCTATTACCAAGAAGGAGATAAGATTGCATATGCTTCTTTAGATAGTTTGCTTGCTATGCATCATATTAGGATTGATAGCGTAAAGGTATTACCAATAATTTCTAAAATGAAAGAGTGCCATATATCAGATATAGCAATTAGTGAAAGTACAATATCATACCGTTGGAGAGTTTCCGCTATGTATGGTGAAGAAGGAATCATTTACAGTCAGAAATCACTTGATAAGGATTCTTCAAGATATGATGTTTTTGAGAGGATGGAAGGTGGTTTCTATCATTTTGCGGTTTATGATTGATGGAAATAAAACAAAACGAACGCCCAACAATATGCAGCGCCCGTTGCCGCCATGCTTGGCATGGAGGTATGATTACCACGGCTCTTTTGCATAATATTGCCTGGCTATTAGCATCAAAACTTTAAAAGTCTCACAAAACGGCGCTATTCATTTTTATTATTAAATTAGTTAGATTGATCACATAAAAGAAATAAGGGAATGTGTTTCCTTTACACGGGTGCTGGCGGTAATTAGGGCAATAACGCGAAATCAAATATTTAATGGAACAAACTTTTAAAATCTTACTTCTTTTTATCGTCCTCACCCACATAAGTTGTAGAGAGAATAAGAATAAGACGAATACCAAAAATGAGAAACAAGCGGTCGATGACTATTCTGCCGCAATCGATAGCTTAATCAAAACAACCAATCCAAGAAAGTTTAATGGTGTTGTTCTGATAACTCAAAATGGCGAAACCAAATACTTCAAGGAATATGGATTTTCAGACTTTGAAAAGAAAACGCCTATTATCTCGAACAGTAATTTTCGAATCCAATCAAATAGCAAACAGATAACAGCAGTTCTCGTTTTGAAGGAAGCCGAAAAAGGAAATATTGATTTGGAAAGTCCAATTAGGAAATATCTTCCTAAACTTGAACAAACTTGGGCAGACACGGTAACAGTCCATCAGTTAATGAATATGTCATCGGGAGTTTTGAATATTGAAGGGCCTTTAGCTTTTAAGCCAGGCACGGATTTTCGCTACAGTAATCCTGCTTATGGATTGTTAGGTAAAACTATAGAGGCTGTAACCGGCGACAATTACACGGAGGCAGCTAATACTCTTTTTAAAGAGTTAGGGATGACTAAAACATATTGTTATGAAATTGATGGAGTTAATCCTGATCTCGTAAATGGTTACTGGGTTTCAAACGAAGAATTGGAAAAGGTAGATTTTGATAGCTTAAATTTCACTAAAGAATCTTGGGCAAACTTTGTTCCTGCAGGAGGCATTATTTCAAATCCTCACGACTTGAATATTTGGGATACAAAATTACACAATGGCGACATCTTAAAATCTGAAACCTACAATCTTATGGTAAATTCCGAGGTAGTCGATTCAGATTATACGTTCAGCAATAAACAATCGAATTATGGGTATGGCGTCAATATACACGAAGGCAAACCATTTAAATACATCGGACACGCTGGAAGAGGTATCGGATTCGTAAACCTTAAAATATATGTGCCAGAAAAAAAGTTAGACATCATTATAATGGAAAATGTTTATGACAGAGATATTGATATCGTCTACCATTTTGAAAAAGAAATTAGAAAAATCGTTATGAATAGCAATTTAGTCAAAAAATAACTACCGCCAACTCCGCTGACGCCATGCTTGACATGGTGGCATGATTACCATGGGCCTGAGTATAGCCTGTCTATTCCCGTCAACCTTTAAAAGTCTCACAAAGAGCTGCTATTCATTTTTATCATTAAATTAGTTAGATTGACCGCATAAAAGAAATAGGGGAATGTGTTTCCGTTATGCGGGTGTTACCTTGCACTTAAAAACAAATGGGAGATAAAGTAAACGCAATAATTAGACATGAACTACTAGCAATTGAATTGCTTGATTTACCCAATAGATTCAATGACAATGAAATATGTTCGCCCATAAAAAAAGACGAAAGTTATGAGGAGTGGAAATGGACGAGGGAGAATATCGATGCGCTCTTTTTGAAAGACTACTGGGATAGATCATGGCGTTGGTATACCAAGAACAAGTGGTCAGAAGAAGATTTAGCTATGATAACAGGACCCGATTATTTCAATCTTCATTCATATTTTCCTAAAACGATCTCGATTAGCAATTGGATAAACTGGCATCAATTTAAAGAGAATGACGAATTGAATTTATACTTCAAAGGTGTTATTTTATGGCTATCTAAATTTATTGACGCTCAAGAAATCATATTGACTTCTGATCAATCAATAGATCAATTGGATGAAAGGGAATATGAATATAACGAGCTGATAGATAGCCTAAAGAAGCATGATTTGGAATTTGAAGTGATGAAAAATACAAGGTAACAAAGAGTAGGAGCTACGGCTGCGAAACGAGTGATTGAAGCATAAATGCAAACAAGTAAGATAAATGAAACCCGGCAGAAAACAGCATCTAAGCCGTTGCATCCCCGGTGCCGCTATACTTAGCATGGTGGTATGAATATGGCCTGGCTGTTCGGATCAAACTTTATAAGTCTTGAAAGTGTAAGTGTTTATGTTTAATGTTAAATTAGTTACATTAAATGCGTGAGAAATAAGGGATGTGTTTCCACTACAAGGAACGTTGTAAAACATTGGAAGAGCTAATAAAACTTATTGACAGGATTACGATACTTGGCTTAAAACCAAATGTTGAATTAGATAATAAAACATTATTCTTAAAGCAGCATTTAGTTAAACTATATTCAATGTTTCTGGATAATGAATTTGTGATGGATAGTGAATTTGAAGAACCATTGTACAACTTCAACTATGAGGAAATTAGGAAAAATGTTGGGCAGAATTTTCCGGATTTCGGTTATTATAACTCAATATCAGATGTTAATAATATTGAGGAAGTTCAAGTGCCAGTTATTGGAGATTCAGTAGATGATTTAACAGATATTGTAAAAGACCTTTTGGAAGTTAAATGCATTTATGAAAATTTGAATGAGAAAAATGCTGCGTGGCATTTGGATTGGATTATAAGGTCGCATTCAGAGCAACACATAGTGGACTTGTTAAAATATTTAAAGAATATTGAAAATAGAAACATTTTATAGTAGTATGTATGAGCTGGAGTCAGCTCAAGTGCTGGATTCGCTGGATTTCACCGTCCTATCGGATGCGAAATCGACACAATAATCCTACCCCGCTGCCGCCATGCTTGGCATGGTAGTATGCTTACCACGGCTCTGCTGCATAGTATGGCCTAGCTATTCGCATCAAAACTTTAAAAGTCTCACAAAGAGCTGCTATTCATTTTTATCATTTAATTAGTTAGATTAACCACATAAAAGAAATAGGGGAATGTGTTTCCTTTACACGGATGGTGTAGCCAATAAGATGAAAAAAGTACTTTTTATAGTTTTAACAATTACTCTACTAGCATGTGAGAATGCAACTAAAGAGACTCAAAAAAAACTGGGCGAAACTTTAGTGACTGAAAAATCATCAATTCTTAAAGAGTTCTCTTATGAACCAATAACCTTCTCATTAAATGGTACTCGTGACACAACTATTACAACTAATTCTGGATTGAAAATTCACTTTGAAGATGAATTATTGATCGACGATAAAGGTCAAATCCAAACAGGTGGATACAACGGTTTGAATTATGCCACCCATTTCGGTTAGGTATATGCCAGTGATTTCGGTTCAAACCGTGCCAGTGTATCTATTTGATTACGGTTCGATTTGTGCCACCATATTATAATAATTGATACCTATTACGGTTCGATTTATGCCACTTTAAGAGTTCATTGATTGTTAATATCGCCCCAAAAAAAGGATGGCGAATAAACTTGACATAATGGACTTAAAACAAATTATCAATCTTCATTTGAGAGGGCTGAGCAATCGGCAAATTGCTTTGACCCTGGGTGTGAATAGAAACACTGTTAACCATTATTTGCGATCACTTCAGTCAAGCGATCAGCCCATGGAAGCATTGCTACAGTTGGATACTGATGCTTTAGAAGAGCTATTTTCGTCTAAGACAACCATAAACAATGATCGTTATGCGGTTTTAATGCGTTTTTTTGAGACCATGCACCCACAGCGTCATCACCCTGGCTTTACCCTTCAGTACCACTACCAGTTGTATGCTGAGCAAACTCAGGATAGTTACAGTTACACTCAGTTTACCACCCATTATCAGCGTAAGTACAAACAGGCCAAAGGTTCTATGAAGTTAGAGCACAAGGCAGGAAAAGAGCTTTATGTTGATTTTGCAGGTAAGAAATTAGAAGTAGTAGATCCATCTACAGGAGAAGTAAGCCAGGTAGAAGTTTTTGTGGCCACACTTCCTTTTAGTCAGTATACTTATGTGGAAGCATGTAAAAGTCAAAAAAGGGAGGACTTTATTCAATGCCTCAATAATGCACTCCGCTTCTTTGGAGGAGTACCTGTAGCCATCGTGTCAGACAACCTTAAATCGGCAGTTACCCGATCCAGTAAGTATGAGGCGGTTATTAATAAAACTTTCAAAGACTTCGCTCATCACTATGGGTGTGCCATAAACCCTACACGTAGTTATGCCCCACAAGATAAAGCACTGGTAGAAAATGCTGTTCAGCTGGCCTATCAGCGCATTTATTACCCTATGCGTAAAATGACTTTCTTCTCTATTGAAGCGCTTAATGAAGAGATCCAGCATCATCTTAAGGGCTATAATAATGTGCTTTTTCAAAGAAAAGAAGCTTCCAGAAAAGAGCTGTTCCAATCCGTAGAATCATCCCTTCTAAAAAGCTTACCCCAAAGTACTTATCAGGTTAAAGAATACGCCAGAGCCAAGGTACAGAAGATGGGATATGTATACTTCTCGGCTGACAAGACTTATTATAGCGTTCCCTATCGCTACATTGGCTCTCAAACTCAGATACAGTACACCTCCAAACATGTTGAAGTATACTACAAAAGCCAACGCATTGCGCTGCATAATAGAGTAATGAGTAAGGGTGCTTATATTACTAATAAGAATCACCTCTCCAGTACACACCGTGCTTATAGCCAATGGAGTCCCCAGTATTTTTCTGATCAGGGAGGTAAAATAGGTGTAAATGTAAAGCTGTTTATGACAGGTTTATTCCTGCAGGGTGACTATCCTGAGATTAACTACAAAAGAGCCATGGGCATTTTAATGCTGGCCAAAAACTATGGCCATGAGCGTGTAGATAAAGCCTGCCTAAGGGCTGTTCATCATGACACATACAGCTATCAAAGGCTCAAAAATATACTCAGTAATAATATGGACGAGCATGAAATAGAACAAGAAAATCATCAATCACATATCCCTTCTCACAAAAACATCAGAGGGGCTAACCATTACCAGTAAACAATAATTTTATGAACAATAATCAAACAATAGAAAAACTAAAATCCATGAGGCTATCTGCGATGGCTGAACTGCACAGACAACAACTCAGCAGCAATGCTTATCAAAAATGCACCCCAGATGAATATCTGGCCTTACTCACTGAAAGTGAATGGGAAGACAGGCAGAATAAGAAGATTACACGGCTGATGAAAAAGGCCACCTTCAAGCAGCAGGCAGACATGGATGAAATAATCTTCTCTGAAAATAGGAATCTGGATAAAAACATGTTCAACAGGTTGTCCTCCTTACAGTTCATCAAGCAAAGTGAAAACATCATTATTACAGGTGCTTCAGGAGTAGGCAAAAGCTTTATGAGTCAGGCCATAGGCAGACAAGCTTGTCTGATGGGCTATAGCACCATCTATCAGGTAACAGCTCGCCTGTTCAACAAAATGAAACTCGCCAAAGTAGATGGCACCTATATCAAAGAACTTAAAAGAATTACCTCTGCCCAACTCTTAATACTAGATGATTTTGGTTTACAAAGCATGGACAATATTGCAAGAGAAGTACTTATGGATATTATCGATGATCGTCATGGAAAAACTTCAACTATAATCTCCTCTCAAATACCAGTATCAGCCTGGTATGATATTATTGGTGAAGGCACTATTGCTGATGCCATATTAGACAGGCTCGTTAACTCTTCTCATAGAATAGATCTCAAAGGAGAATCTTTGAGAAAAGGTATGTTGAAACATTAATATTTACTAAAATTACGAAACTCTTAAAGTGGCATAGATACACCGAAATCACTGGCATAGTTTGACCGAAACAACTGGCATAGTCCGACCGAAATAGCCAACAGGGGAAATTCGTTTAGAAATAATTGAATTATTTAATAAATCTGACTTTGCGCTTAATAACGCTCCGACAATATCAGACGAACGAATTCTTGAATCAGGAGGAGCTTATAACATAGAGTTTTTCAACAAATCAGGAAATAAACTGAACCTAAGTAAGGGAAAAAACTTGAAAGTCGAATTACCAATTACATCTGAGAAAGAAATGAACTTATTCTATGGCTCACGATTAGATAACGGAATAATGAACTGGGAGAAATCGGATATTAAGCTTACAGACAGCATTGATATAGATGTTAACTGTATTAAAATGTGGGGAGTTAACAAATATAGTGAAGGAACAATTGAAGTGAGTGATACTACTATCATATGGGACACAACTTACGTCAACAAATCACTGGACTCGAAATTATATAAAGTAATCGAACTCGAAAATATTGGCTGGATTAATTGCGATAGGTTCATAGATTTTAAAGAAAAAACAGACCTAATTGTAGAGCTAAAAGATTCTACAATTACAACATGTAACATATACTTAGTTTTCAATGAAATCAATTCTGTTTTGCAGAATCATTACTACTCAAAGAATGACAAAAAATACGGTAACACATTTAAGAATATCCCTGTTGGATCCTCTGTAAATCTTATTGCCATTAGCAACCATCATGGTCAGCTCAGATCATATAGATCTAAGATAAAGATAACGGAAGGACTTACGCGAATCATTGAACTAAAGAAGTGTCCAGAATCAGAAATCGCAGAGCTATTTAATTAAAAAAACGGCTACAACAATGGGTAAGAAACCATAGCGTGTAAGTAGGTCACGAGAGGTTTGCGGGGGAGTGTTAGCTCATCTCTGTCTGCTTCCCTCCCAGGGGCTAGCCCCTGGGAGGGAATTTTTTATTTTTTGGTTTGACTGGTTTTTAGTTCCAGTTCCAATCTTCCCTCAAATCTAATGGCTAATTGCTGCACCGTCAAACCCCAATTCCGCAAAGGTGAAGTCCATTTTTTCTCAATACGTCTGCAAACTAAGTAAACTAATTTCATCAAGGCCATATCACTGGTAAATGCTCCCTTACTCTTGGTAACTTTTCTTACTTGTCTATGAAAGCCTTCCACTGGATTTGTAGTGTATATTAACTTTCTTATGGGTTTACTGTAATCGAAATAAGTGCTAAGTAGTTCCCAGTTATCATTCCAAGATCGTATCACCACAGGATATTTCTTTCCCCATTTTTCTTCCAGTTCTAATAAAGCAGTCTCTGCCTGATCTTTTGTGTCTGCTTGATAAACTAATTTAAGATCTTGTATAAACACTTTCTGTTCTTTACTGGCTACATATTTCAAGCTATTTCGAATCTGATGAACTACACAAAGTTGAACATCTGTTTGTGGGTAGATGGAGTGTATCGCTTCACTAAAACCTTTCAAGTTATCAGTGCAGGCTATCAAAATATCTTTCAAGCCTCTATTTTGTAGCTCAGTAAGTATCTGAAGCCAAAAATTAGCTCCTTCGCTTTCTGATAGGTACATGCCCAATATCTCCTTGTTGCCCTGCTTATTGATCCCTAAAATATTATAAAGGGCTTTATGCTTCACCTTACCTTCATCTCGCACCTTGAAATGCATGGCATCTAGCCAAACAATACAATAGACCGATTCTAATGGCCTGTTTTGCCACTCCTTTACTTTAGGGATCACTCGGTCTGTGATATCACTTAACACCTCTGTTGATATATTTGTGTCATACATCTCCTTGATGTGCTCTTGAATATCTCTCAAACTATTACCTAGCCCATACATGGCTATTATTTGCTTCTCTAGGTTGTCTGCCAGTATACGCTGGCGTTTCTCTACTATTCTTGGCTCAAAGCTGCTATGACGATCTTGAAGAGTATTTATCTCAACGTCTCCTAAACTACTCTTAACTGTTTTCTGGCCTTTGCCATTGCGCTTATTACCATGAGAGCGTCCTTTTTCTTCACTGGATAGGTGATCCTCCATTTCTGCTTCCAGAGCTTCTTCTAAGAACTCCTTCAACATGGGGCTGAAAGCCCCATCCTTACCAAATAGAGATTCTCCTTTTAAAAATTGTTTAAGTGCTTTTTCCTTTAATTCTTCTTTCTCTTGTTTGTTCATTGCTCTTTAGTCTAAACATTATTTCTTTATATCCAAAGTTTAGACAGAGATGAATTGACAGTCTCGTTTGCGGTTACTTGCTAGCCCGCGAATTCGAAGAATTCGCTACTTTGAAAACCGAAACGAACTACTACTAAATCACGCCACGGTTCTTACCCAAACCGTTGTCGTGCAACTAAGTAATCAATGATAAAATTTTATTCAATTATTATAATAGGGCTTCTGTTTTTAGGCTGTAGTGGTAATTCTAATGAGAAGACGGTTACTAAAAAGGAACAGTCAGAGCATAAACCAGTAGTAACAAAAACGGAGTCGAAAGAAGTTGCTCAAAAAGAATCTGTAGAAGATCAAATTGTTATTGAAAGATACTTTCCTTCAGAGAAAGAAATTACCGAATTTGATACCATTATTGCATCTTCAAGTATCTCAATTAAAATAATAAATCGATATCTTGATTCATTTGTAGTGAATGAGTTTGAAGCTGAAGAAGCCAAACATATCGACAAATACCGTGATAGCGAGAAGCAAATAATCATTAAATATTTGAATCAAACTCTTGTAGATACTGTATTTAGAAAAGATGACTTTATTGCACTTACAGGACCGGAGTTCTTAGAGATTGCTGATTTTCATAATTATTGGTTTCGCGAATTAAGGAACGATACAATTGAGTTTTTTGGTATCATTAATAAACCTGAAACAGACTGGGGGATACCTTTTTATCACTTTTTTGATATAGAATCACAGACTTTTACTGTAAAGGAGTATATCGAAGAAGATATTTGAAAAATTAGCACACAACACTATGTTAAAACCATGCGCTTAAGCAGGTTCATGCCAGCCGAGAGCTTGTTAACCGCAATTTTGCAAGCTTTGCAAAAGAGTGTATCAAGCCATTTTAGTCAAAGCAATCAACTCATTGGTTGGATTTGCAACAAAAAACTGGACAATAAGTTAAGCGCATTTTGAATAGTTATGGTTATTAAATTGTTCAGGCGTCTTATATCCTAAGTACGAATGTTTTCTTTTTCTATTATACCATATTTCTATAAATTCGAACAGGTCATTCTTGGCCTGAAGAATACTATAGAAATTGGTATGTTTGACCAGTTCTGACTTCAGTATCTTAAAGAAGTTTTCTGCCACAGCATTATCCCAGCAATTACCTTTTCTACTCATGCTTTGTTGTATACCCTTACTTTTGAGGTGATCTGAAAAAGAATAGGTGGCATACTGCACTCCCCGGTCGGAATGAAATATTAATTGGTTTGTTATTGGCCTATTAATTAAAGCCATTCTCCAGGCTGGCCATATTGTATCATGGCACGCCATAGACCTACTCAATGACCATCCTATAATCTTTCGATCGTACAAATCCATAATGATGGTTAAATACATCCAACCTTGACCAGTGGGGATGTATGTAATATCAGAGACCCATTTATGCCCCGGAAGGTTTGCCTGAAAATCTCTGTTTAATAGGTTTTTAGCTACTGGATAGTTGTGTCTTGATTGGGTGGTAGTTCCTCTGAACTTTCTGCAAATAATACTTCTAATGCCCTGGTTACGCATGATCCTGGCCACTCTGGGGCGAGAGATACGCCAACCCAGGTCTCGTAACTCCTCGGTGATCTTCGGGCTACCATACCTTCCTCTGCTATTGCTGTGTATAGTCCTGATATATGCGGATACCTTTTCATTCTCCAACTTTCTCATTGATGGCCTTCTGTTGCTCCAATTATAGAAACCACTTCTACTGACTTTAAGTACTTTACACATCCTCTCAACACCAAATCTGTGGTTGTATTCCTTTATGAACCGGAATATTTGTTGTCTCCCTTGGAGAAGATGCTTACTGCCTTTTTTAAAATATCCCTTTCTAGT
This sequence comes from Fulvivirga maritima, assembly GCF_021389955.1. NCBI lineage: Bacteria > Pseudomonadati > Bacteroidota > Cytophagia > Cytophagales > Fulvivirgaceae > Fulvivirga > Fulvivirga maritima. The sequence continues at coordinate 21,457 of NZ_CP089980.1, read as the reverse complement.
TGGGCTTCACGCAGTTCTCGTTTTAAACGGGCTATCTCCTTTTGTTCTGAGGTTAAATTCTGATTACCATGACCTGAAAAACTACCTTCTTTGTACTCATTGTATTCACGTTTCCATCGGGTAACCAGCTCAGTCCTTAAACCAAGCTCATCAGCTACTTCTCTTGTACTTTTTCCTGACAGGCACAGGTTCACTGCCATCTGTTTAAACTCCTTGTCAAACTCTCTTCTTACTCTTTTCATATTTAGTAAATTTAACTCAAATGCGCTTAACTTACTGTCCAATCAAATGTAGCAGGTCCAGGTAGCAAAGTAAAAATTGCTAACTTCATCCCCTTAATTAAATGTGGCGCACGGATTTTTAAACGCGCCCGTTGTGTGGCATTAAAAAACTGACCGAAAAGATTAAAATGAACGATAAGAAAAAGGAGCCTATTTGGCTTGCCCTTTTTACTGTATTACCAGTTTCGCTTTTATGGCCACTAGGTGAATATTTTGAAGAACAAGGAATTAATCAAACACTTGTTAGTGCACTGCTTGGTGGACTTGGTGGATTAATTGGATTCGGACTGTATAGTTGGACTAAAAGTAAATCGACTAAAACTAAAATCATTGGGATAGTTTCAATTCTAGTCCTTGGAATTGCGATAATCAGAATTGTGCATACAAGTTCCGTTGAAGTCTTGAAAACGTGCGAAATATGTGGATACAAAGCAATTGACAAGCAAGAGAATGAATGTAATGTTTGTGCTTCAAATACTTGGGAAACTGAACAAGCAGATAAGCTTTATGACTCAAAACTAGAATGGCTAAAAGATGAACAGCTCTTTTGGTTTGCTGAAGATGACACGTCCTTTGTTGAATTTTACGAGCCTAATCAAATAGATGGCTTTTTTAAAGACGAGAATTGGAGACCAATCATTAATAAGATTGATGTTTTTGAATACAACAAAGAATAAAAAAAGGCCATATAGTACACGCTGAAATTTACAAGGGCTGACTCGAAAACCGTTACTTAAGTAGCCGTAGTTTGCTTTTTCACGGTTGGACAGAAACGCGCTTCGTAGATCCGTGTTGCTTTAGCGGAAACGTATTGGCACATTTAACCGAAATATGAAAAAAGCTCTTTACACCACTGGTCTTCTTTCACTTATTGCCGCATTTACGAGCTGTTCAATGTTTAAGAAAGAAGATTTGAAATCGAATAGCACTACTTATAAAACCACCAAGGAACTATTTAAAACTGTCAGTTTTTACAGAGACCTTGACCTCATTAATGAAGCCGTAACAGACTCAAACAGCCACTATTACTTTAAAAGATTATTGCGCTCATTTCTTTCTGATTCCCTTGACATGAATGAGCAGGAGTCTGTGGCACTATTGTATGGGGCCTTAAATCATCCTGGTTATGGCAAAAATGAGAATGTACGACTTGAAAGAAAAGCTGACTCTCTCATGGATAAACAGAAATATAGCGAAGCTATCTTAACAGCGAACAAGTGCCTTGAGACATTTCCATTAAGTGCGAAAGCGACTATGGTTATGTGGTATTCATATTTACAGTTAAATAAGAAGGATTCATCAGAAGTGTATGCACACAGATTAGGAACTATCTTCGAAGGAATGCAGGCCAGCGGTTATAGCGAAGACAAAAGTCGACCTCAGATAGCATTAAGTAAGAATGCAATCGAAGAATATTTCAGCAAACATGCCGTTGGAGCAGGTTTAGAGTTTGATCAAGAATACAAGGATTCTGATGGGAATCTGATTCTTGTATACTCATCCTCTTTGTTAAAAGAAAGATTTGTCATTCCTAAAAGATGAGTAGAAAGAACTGGACAAGTAATAAAATATTCCAACATCTGTTGGAGAATAAAACTCAGAAAACCTACTGGGATAATATAAGTGAGCTGAGGAAACGAGTTAGCCAAGAGGTCTATGATAGGTCAACGGAACTTGCTAATTCTGATAATGACAATGAAAAAATCATTGGAATAGATGTTTTAGCACAATTAGGTTTCGATCCCAGACTGAACAAATCTCAAACAGTCAAATTGTACTTCAAACTTCTTGAAAACGAACTATCGCCCAAGGTTCTTTATAGTATTCTGCATGCCATTGGACATAACAATGAAGACTTAAATACTACCCAAATCTCAAAACTAATAGACTTCAAAAACCACAGATATTCCAGTGTGAGGGTTAGTTTAGTTTTTGCGCTATGCGGTGTGGAAAATACGTTGGCTATAGAAACACTAATTGAACTTTCTAGAGACAAAAACACTGAAATTAGAGACTGGGCAACATTTGCAATCGGCTCACAAATAGAAACTAACAACTCGGAAATCATTCATGCTCTTTGGGATCGAATTAACGATGAGGACGAAAAAACGCGACATGAGGCAATTGCCGGGTTGTCGAAACGAAAGGATACTAGAGTTAAGGAAATTCTCAAGAAAGAACTGGAAAATATAGATGATCATGGATCTTTAATTTTGGAGAGCATAGAAGATTATGGAGATAAAGACTTCATTCCATTGTTGGAGCGCCAAATTGAGACGAACAAAAGAACGAATCGAGTAAACGAAGAGTGGCTTTTGGATAGCCTTGAAGCATTGAAAGCGAGCTCACAATAAATGCTATGAATAAATTTTATCGGTCAGGATACGCCGTTGCCGCCATGCTTGGCATGGTGGCATGATTACCACGGCTTTATTGTATAATATAGCCTGGCTATTCTGGTGCCTATTGCATTGATCAAATATTAATAACTAACTTCACCCCATAAACACATCATACTATGGAGGATTTAAAGGGAGGCAAAGAAACGCAGAAGCTGAGCCAGAAACAGATAGATCAATGTTTGGAAGTATTGTAAGGCCCCCTAAAAATAGGACAGTTTAAAAGTAGAAAAATTTAATTAAATTTAAACTGTTCACTATGAAACGAAAGAAATTTTCACCCCAACAGATTGCCAGCATCTTGAAGGAATTTGATGCAGGTAAGACCGCGGCTGAGATCAGCCGTGAGCATGGCGTTAGTCAGGCAGCCTTCTACAAGTGGCGCCAGCGATTTGGAGGCATGGATGCTTCAGAGTTACGGAAGCTAAAAGAACTTGAAGAGGAAAATCGCAGGCTTAAACACATGTATGCGGAATTAGCCCTTGATCTTAAGCTTGCTAAAGAGATTATCGAAAAAAAGCTTTAAAGCCCTGCCAGAATAAGCAGCTAGTTACGGAAATAAAAAGGGAATTTAATTACGCGATCAGCATCAGCAGGGCGTGCCGGGTTTTAAATCTTGCCAAATCCGTCTATTATTATTCATCTATTAAAAATGATGAGCCTATTATGGCTGCTTTAAAAGAAAAAGCAGAGCAGTTTCCCAGAGAAGGTTTTTGGAAAGCTTTCAGGCGACTTCGCAATGAGGTGCATCAATGGAATCATAAGAAAGTACATAGAGTCTATAAATCCATGGGATTAAGTATGCGTAGAAAGACAAAAAAAAGACTGCCCGCAAGAGTGAAAGAGCCTTTGGAAATACCGCCTGTAATCAATCATACCTGGTCTATTGACTTTATGAGTGATGCTCTATTGAACGGCAGAAAGTTTCGATCTTTCAATGTAATGGATGATTTTAACAGGGAAGCGCTACATATAGAGATTGACTATTCTCTTAAGAGCAATAAAATAGTATGGGTTTTAAACCATTTAATTAAACGTCGAGGCAAACCTGAGCGGATCAGGATGGATAATGGCCCTGAATTTATTGCAACATTAACTAAGGAATGGAGCCAAATGCACGAAATCGACTTCATTTATATACAACCAGGTAAGCCCACTCAAAATGCCTACATAGAAAGGCTGAATGGCACCTTCAGAAGAAATGTATTGGATGTGTATCTTTTTGATGATATAAATGAAGTGCGTGAAGCTACTGAAAAGTGGATGAATGACTATAACTTTTTCAGGCCTCATGAAAGTCTGAATGACTTGAGTCCGGTGCTGTATGCACAGAGGGCGTTAACAGTGGATAACTCTATCGAGTTACCCACAATTAACACCTGATTTCAATAATAATAATTGTTAGAAATCTATACATTTAAACAGTCCTAATTTTGGGGTGCTTACAACCCCCCGTTGCCGCCATGCTCAGCATGGTGGTCAGCCTACCATAGCTCTATTGCACAGGCTGTCCTAGCGATGCATCAAACCTTAAAAGTCTCACAAAGCGTTGCTATTCATTTTTAACATTAAATTAGTTAGATTGACCCCACAAAAGAAATAAGGGATGTGTTACCGTTACATGGAGGTTGTAGCTCATAAGCATAAATCCTATTACATATTCACTATTGCTAAAATGAAGAATACATTACTTATATTAGTTTTAACTTTCATAATTGCTTCATGTGAACCATTCTATGACTCATCAATAAAGAACAATTCTTCTATTATTCTTGAATTTAACCGAAATACACTTGAAGAAGCTTGGGATGGAAGACCTTATATGCCATTTCTACAAACATATGCACTTAGCGAAGGTAGCAAAATCATATACTTTGATTCTACAAACCTTGTGTCTAAATATGAAGTTTTACCGAATTCATACTTTATTTTAGAGCATGGGCAAGGCATAAAACCTAACTATGATTTATTCAATAAAATGACCATAATTTCTGACGACACTTTATCACTAAATGGGATTAAGGGAATTGAATCTTCGTTTAAACAGGTTGATAAGTATCAATGGCAATTAACATTTAAATAGAAAAAACTAGCCCCAATTGCCGCCATGCCCAGCATGGAGGTATGCCTACCATAGCTCTTTTGCATCGTGAGACCTGGCTATTCGCAAGTCGCACAAAATGCGGCTATTCGTTTTTAAGATTAAATTAGTTAGATTGACCCAATAACAGAAAAAAGGGATGTGTTTCCTTTATGCGGATGTGTAGCATAGTTTCATCTGATCGGGCTAATGAAAACCTTTAAGAAAATATTAATACGTGTATTTATAGGACTGGCAATAGTTATTGCTCTATTCATTGGGCTATTCGTTGTGCCTTACTTTGCTAACATTGTAATGCCATGGGATAGAGCGGAAGCAATAGAAGCTACATTGAATTGGGGTGGACTTGCAGACATTCCAGAATCTGCTGATATTCTTTCGGTAGAAACTGCAGGAAGCATGTTTACAAGAGAATTTATTGTTGAATTTCAATGTGATTCAGAAGGACTGAATGAATGGATTGAGCAAAGCGGACTAAATAATATTGATCCAATAAAGACCGAAGTAGACCAAGTAGAATATTGGATTGACGGACAAGAAGGTTCTATTGGTGGTCATGTTTATATCGACAAAGCAAATAGAATAGTAATAATTGACATGAGCTGGAGTTAAAACGCTACCCCCCGTTGCCGCCATGCTCGGCATGGTTACCCCAACTCAGTTGAATAGGCTGGCCTGGCTATCCATACCAAACCTTAAAAGTCTCACAAAACGCTGTTATTCATTTTTAAGATTAAATTAGTTATATTGACCCCATAAAAGAAATAGGGGAATGCGTTTCCCTTACACCGATGTTACAGCTCATACATGGAGGCTTCAGAAGAACATATTTCAGCAGTAAATGCAAATTTCTTTTTCAAGGAGTTCACATTCAGTAAAAATAAATTCCAACCACCATCGACAAAAAGAAGAGGTAGAACTAGCTGACAACTTTGTATGGCTGGATGATTTTCTTTTTATTTTCCAAATTAAGGGAAGAAACGAAAAAGCTACAGGATCAGTAGAAAAGTGGTACAAAAAGAAGGTTAGAAATGTTGCAGTAGGTCAAATAAAAAACAGTCTAGAATACCTAAATAGCTTTAAGCAAATCAAAGTTCAAAATGAAAAGGGGCATGAGTTTGATGTTTCTGAGGCCAGGAATATCTCTCCAACAAAAAGTTATCATTTACTCAGCTGATTTACCCGATAGTATTCGATTCCAGAAATTTCATGAAAGTTCAAGTGCTGGTTTGATACACCTGTTGCATTTGGAGGATTATTCATGGATTTGTAAGTATCTAGTAACACCGTCTGAAATTCATGAGTATTTAAAATTTAGAGAATGATTCTATCAAGCTCAGAAGATATCTCTTAATTCATTGCCGGAACAATATGTTTTGGGACACTACTTTGAAACTCTAGAAACTGACCATATTAATGCCTCCTATATCAACAACTTCGCAAGATTACAGGATGATTTTGAGAGCTTTGATATTTCGTTTGTAATTGATCGATTCCAAGACATGATCATTAAGAACCCCGAAAATCGGGATTATTATCAAATCATAAAAGAAATTGCAAAACTCCACAGAGCAGAATTAAGAGAGTTCAAAAAACGTTGGACTCTCTCCTTGGAAAAGTCTAAAAATCAAGAATTCACAATTCCATATAGAATTGTAAGCCTCAATACTAAATGTGGTTTTGTATTTATACCCTTTTTGTTTGAGAATAAGGATAAATGGCACAACGCTCTTTTAAATTATACGGAAGCCCATAAGTATGATCAGAAACTCGACAAATGCATAGGAATGATTGTATATCATAATTCAGATCAAAAATTTTGGGATATGAATTGGTGTCTGGTCAATGCGCCTTGGGAACATGACATTGAATTTGAGGAAGTGTTAAGAAATAACTTTCCATTTAGGGAGGTCCGACCAGGAACTGTTTGCAAATACTTTATGAAAAATGACTAAACGAGCTGTAACAAATGCTAAATCCATAGGCTTACTGAGGTACTTGTTTAGGTTGGTAGGGCAAGATACTTTCCCGATATTTACACATGTCCAGCCTACGCTTTTTAGCCGAGTCGTTACACCCTATAAAAAATGAATTACATAATATTTGATCTAGAGGCAACGTGCTGGAAAAATAAAACTGATAGAAAAAGAGAGGTGATTGAAATTGGTGCAGTCAAGATCAGCGAACAAGCTAAAATGATCGATCAATTTAATGCGTTTGTGAAACCGGCCATACATCCCATCTTATCAGATTTTTGTCAAGAATTAACTACTATTCAGCAGTCAGATATTGATCAGGCTGATCATTTCCCGGAGGCTTTACATCGATTTAAAAATTGGATCAATCCCGATGAAAAATACATGTTATGTAGTTGGGGTTTCTACGATAAAAAGCAACTTGAACAGGATTGTGATTTGCATCAATTAGATAAAGGATGGCTTGCCAATCACATCAGCCTTAAGCATCAACATGCCACCATTAATAGGTTAAAAAGAGCAATAGGACTAGCAAATGCTCTTAAGCATGAAAATCTAAATTTGGATGGGATGCATCATCGTGGAATTGATGACGCGAAGAACATCAGTAAGATTTTCTTGAAGTATTTTGATAAATGGAAGTTTTAAACCCAACTCCACCACAAAAAGACAGCGATTTCGACCTTCAAAGGCATTGGTAATGCCGTTTAAGTTAAGGTCATTTCACCCTGCCCGAGGCACTATCGGCTTCATGGCCATTCTTCAATGGTAGATCACCCCTAAAATTCAATATCACTGAAATCAGTGATTTTATTTCCTTTAAATGTTCTCAGTTTTGTGACCATACTTTTAATAAACACACTGGTCTATGAAATTAGAGTTTAGCGAAACTTTTCAGCAAGAATTACCAAACAGGTATCTTCAATTTCTTGATAAGCACCCTGATGGCACTCAGATTAAAATTAAAGGGCGCTATGATGCACGTACTTGGAATATGATGGGTAAAGAAGAGCTATTAAAACGTTGGACTATGGACGGAGTGGGTGAAGCCGCTAATTATGAATGTTTAAAGCTTTACACTCAGGTACAAAGCGAGCACTCGGAAGATATATACGCTCATTCGGCACATTTTGGTAGGGTGAAACTCGAGAGGGTAGCCAAAGGTTTTGTGATAGCACACGAAAATGGAGACTATCTCTATATTGATCCGGAATGTAGTTTTTCATTATGGGCCTATTACCATGATGGGGGAGGAATAACTAAAGTTTCAGGTTCCTTTGATAAATTCTTAAAAGAGAAAAGCCTTTATAAAGTATTATAAATTAACTCATTATGATGAATTTACGCCTTTCTACAACTGGTTTTGAAATCAATAATACAGCCATTACATTCCCCGTTTCTTTAACGCTATTAGAAAGTGTACTAGGTGAAAATCCTCGCTTCTTTAAGGGTAAAAAAGGCGGTGTCTACATCTGGGATGAGCTTGGTATACTTGGCTATTGTAAAGAAGAAAATGTTATCTATGCTATAAGCGCCATTTTTGAGCAAGAAGATTATCAATTTAGTCCTTCTCAAGCATTTTCTGGAACCTTTGATTTTGAAGATGAGGCTATTGTTACTTATTATCATAATCACCCGGAAAAGCGAGTAAAACTGTTTGAGGGAGACTCCTCCGGAGCCTTGGTGGTCAATGCGGTAAGTGCCTGGTTTGATGTTGAAGAAGACCGTATTAAAGCCATTGAAGTTAGTCATTACAAGCCGTATGACCGTGCAGCAGGTATTCCGAAAGATAAATATGAGATTACTACACCCGATGAAGAGCTCATTACCTTTACTGATTTTGGTTTTAAACTCGCGGTGATAGAAGAGTTGATGTATACTCAAGAGCTGTTAACTCCTAAGTTTGATGTCTATGAATTCGCAAAATGGTATACCAAGAGAGACATTGATGTAGATGAAGAAGGCTACGAGCCTATCGCAGAAGTGACGCAATATTTCAAAAACTTACCGATTCCTAAACGTTTGGCTTCCAAATTAACGGAGATCTATCAGGATGGAGGTAATGATGTTTATATGAATTTAGCTCCTTTCTCTGGTGGAGCAGTAGACTATTGGGATATAGAAAGTGTAGAAGATGCTAAGCACTTTCCTAACTTAAAAGAAGTAACCCTGTGTTATGCCTCAGGATCCATTGTGGAAGAATTTGAGAAATTAGGTATAGAAGCAGATTGGCTTTGAAATAAGCTATCGGTTAACTCTAAAAGTAGTATTAAAGCCTTACACATTTCAAGTGTGCTTATTATTTGAATAGAAATAGGATCAAACGATCAAAACAGAGCGAAAGATCATACAACACGAAGACGTAAAATTGCCATGAAATTTAATGTAGAAAATATATCATCTTACTACAAACATCTGCAAGAAAACAAGAACTACCCGCAGGGTGTCCTTTATGAACTTTTTATGATAGGTAAAATCTGCAGAGATAAAGAAATTGTACAGGAGATTACCGATACTTTAGAAAAAAATGGTAACAAAGCCCAATTAAAAGCTTTTAAAACCCGTAATAAACTTCCTGAAAAATTAGATGATACGAGTAAAATAATTAGCGCGCTAGTGCATTTTGCCACTATAGATCCTGATTTTCTTATTGGCAGACTATATCAGCTGTTAGGGTTTATTTGCTTTTTTATAGATGAAGAAAGCGTGGCTAAAAAAATAAGCAAAGACCCTTCTATAATCAGACGTCTTCAAGGTATAACGGGCTTGTTTATAGGAGATGTATTTGCCAACGGTATTCCAGAAGAATTCGGGACAGTAAATTCGATACACGTGCTTCAAATTGATGGAGCATATACCCAATTGCCGGATAGCTTCAGTAACTTAAAAGACTTAGAAACTTTAAAGCTGAAAACCCCATATTTACAAGAGTTTCCAAAATATTTCAGCCAATTAGAGCATTTAAAAGAGCTTTCCATTGATCAGACCGGGGCAGAAGAGCCTGTGACTTTAGAAATACCACAAGATTTGCAGCAACTCAGCAATCTTGAAACCTTACAATTAGAAGGGTTAACCACTACAAGTATTGATCAATTAAAACTTCCGACTTCTATACAGGTATTGGAATTGGAGGATTTAGCGAAATTGAAAGCTTTCCCGGATATATCTTCTTTAAAAAGTCTGAAAGAAATAGAAGTTTACGACTGCCCTAACCTGATTGAAATACCAAAATGTATTCCGCAGTTAAAAACCTTAGAAAAAGCCGAGTTTAAAAAATTGCCCAAGGTGAAGGAGGTTGAAGATTACTGTGCTTTTTTGCCGAATATAGGAGCTATTCGATTAGATAAATCAGTTAAAATTATACATACAGGTAAAGCGCTGGAGATTGCTAAACTGAGTTTTCACAGAGCAGATTTATTAGCCTATGTTTTTCAACATCCTGAAAGTTTCCCGAATCTAAAAGAGGTAGAAATCTACCGTATGAATGAGCTGCCTGAGCTTTCTGCCGGCTTAGAAGGTTTACCTGCGTTAGAGAAAATTGCTTGTTTTGGTGTGGGAAAATTCGATTCTTTATTCTCTAATCTGGGAGCATGTCCTAACTTATCTGCTATAAAAATATGGAATTCTGATGTAGAGAGGCTACCTGAAATTTTGAAAAGTATAGCCTTACTTGATTCTTTAGAAATTCAAAGATGTCCGAATTTGATTATTCAAGCGGATGCACTTCCTCAGCAAGTTAATGATCTTTACCTTCTTCAAATCAAAGAATTTATTGTAGGAGAACAATTCATAAACACTGAAAAGGCTTTGTTACAATCCGTAAGCATTACAGATATGGAAGGTTTTTTCAGTAAAATAATAGCAGAGACTTTAGATCTATCTTTGCCAAAAGACCTCTCAGCTCCTGCTGTCGATTATTCGGCCTACCTTCCTAAGCCTGAATACTTAAGAAAATTGCGCTTAAAATGGTCTCCAGAAGCGATTAAAGATGTTTTAAAGCATTGCCCTAACCTTGAAAAACTATTTATAGAAAACGAGGCCGGAAGCGAAGCGGCACTTAATGCCCATCTGGCTCCACAGTTAAAAGGGTTAAAACTAGAGAATTATAAGGCAGAAAATGTGCTTCAACTACTTCAGGAGATGCCCAATTTACAGGCGCTTTCCATTCAATAGAACCAGGTAATACACGAATTTCCTGCCGTGCAGCTGAATCATTTAAAAAGCTTTCTCTATCGCGTACCGAGGTGTCTTCTTTGGCCGCGCTAGAGGCTCCTAAGCTAAAAGATATAGAGTTGTCTTTATGTTATGCTTTTGGTAAAGAAGCTTATGCTCAGCTTAATCAATTTACGGCCTTGCAGAGGCTGCATCTGATGGGAGTTGGAGATGATATTAAAACCATACCCGAAAGTTTAACCAGCCTGGATCTTATTGATTTTAATCCTCATCATAAAATAGAAACACTTCCAGATTACCTTAAAGCGTTTTCTAATTTGGAAACCCTTTATTTAGAAGGTATACAATTTGTCGGTTTCCCTAAATGGATTGCTGATCTGCAACAGTTACAATACTTGGGAATTAATAGCTGCACGTTTGAAAATGATATTCCTGAGTATTTCCAAAAATTGAAACTGAAAGAAGTGAAATATTATATTTCAAAATTCAATGGTTATAATATATCACCTAAAACCTATCAAAATTTAATCACGCCCAATTATACCAAGTTGAAAAAAGAGTTCAGTCATGAAAAGCTGTCATTCCTTTTTAGTGCCGACTATTATTAGAATTGGGAAGGAGTTTTGTATAAAAATAAAGTTCGGAATATTACAGAACTATTCCGTATCTTTGTCATAGAATGATTATAATAAAAATAATTTGAGGATTATTAATAAACACATTCTGGGCAAACTGATTAGGAAGAATCGGGGTAATTCAAAATTGGTAAAATCTGTTCATCAATTGATTTCTAATATTGAGGAGGGCGATTGGAAAACACCTCATGATTTAATTACAAATCGATCTGATGCAGATTGTGTTTATGGCGGAGAGTTCTACTTCTTCAATATTAATATACACCGTACGTTGATAATGATTGAATTTGAAGAAAACGGTGAAGCAACGATAGTTTTGGCTGGTAGTTATGATGATTATGAACTGACCTTTAAAAACAATCGGAATGTAATTAAAAAATGGCTGAGAGATAATAGCTGGATTTAAAAAAGTAATTATGAGAGATATTCTAGACATAAGAGAAATTGAAGATATAGATAGGTTGGAGAATGAATATGATTTGGAAAAGGCATCTCTACTAGAACGTAAATTACGATTGATGATTGATGACAATCCAGAGTTAAAGCCTTTGAGAAAAAAGCTTCGTGATTTGATTAAAGAATACGAGGATAAAGAATGGTCTGATTTTGAAAATATTACTGATTCACAAGTAGATGAGTCTGATAAAGCAGAGGAGATAGTGAATTATGAACAAAAATTCATTAACAAACGAAAAGAGGTGATTAGAAAAAGGCTTAAAGAGTTTGATATGACCCAACAAGATTTAGGATTGGTCTTAGGCCATCCAAAATCATATATGAGTGAATTAATGAATGGGGTCTCTCAATTTACACTTAAGGATTTAGTAATTATTCATCGGATTTTAGGAGTTAAACTAAATGTTTTGATCCCAACTTTTTTGCAATCAGAAACAAGAGCCCAAGTAAGAGAATCGATTGAAAAATTAAACAAACCGAAACTTGGCTTAAGAAAATCTGAGTTTATTTAGTTTAAAGCTCATTACAGGCTGCCCCATCTCCACTAAATTCCAATTTCAACTCCTAAGGCATTTGTAATGCTACATTTTCTGTAACCGTTTGATATAAAGCTTTTTATATGAAAGTGGAGCGTCCAGGTTTTTCTGTTCATAAATTATACTCTTTCTTCAGCCTCTTTTCTATTATAAAAGGAACAATGGGTAGGAGAGAGCCTACAAAAAATGTTACCACTCTTAAAAATCTCCAGCGATAGGTTATCCAGCAGGCCATCAGCATAGTTACATAGAGAACAAATAGTCGTCCATGGGCCCAGCCTGTGTATTTTACAGCCTCAGGTATATCCATGAAATATTTCAAAGGCATAGCTATTAGAAGCAAAGCCAGATAAGATATGGCTTCCAGTATAGCTATAGTAGTAAATGCTTTTACCAATTTAAGATTGTAAGTGTTGTCTTGGATCATGCTGCAGAAAATTTGTGTGAAGATAGGCCAAATGCTCTTGCTCAACAATTATATGGTCTCTTGATCTATTAGCGGAAAATGGATTGGATGTGCTGGGGAAGTTTTAATCCTATTAAGCTTGATTTTTTATTAAAATAATTAAATTATCGTTATGATTGAGATGGGTATTGTCTGATTATCAGAATTCATAATATCTCACAAGTCAGTTTTAATTTAAAAATGAAAGGCGATATGAGGTTGTCGTCTGCTAAGCATAAGTGGTCAGTTTACAGAAAAAAATAGATAGAATCGATTCTGAAATTGATCGTGGACTAAAATTCAAAGCTGCTGATAGCTTGCGGAATTTGATACAAAGAATCCTAATGAGATTGAATTATGGGATAAACTTGCCAAACTTTATTATGACAGTGGTTTTTTGGATGCAGCGGGAAAATATTGGATTTTAACAGAACCTGTCAGCGATCGAATTGAAAAAATGCGTTGCCATTTACGAAAAGTCAGTTAATTATTCTGGGTATCAAATATTGCAAGAAATTGTTTTTCGTGGAGATAAGTCTAAACTATCTAAATATGCTCAAAAGAAATTGTCGGAATTAAAATTAGACAGTAAAAAGAAGAATAATTACGTCCCCACTTTTCAGCCCCCAAAACGAATAAAAAGGGTGTCATTCTAACAATAAACAAACTTTTAAAGGAAAAGTAATGGCATTTGTCGTGGGCTTGATTTTATTGCTTATTGGGATTTTTGTAGTCATTGGCTTTGTAACTGCAGTAAGATGGCTCTTTTAATATCACCCTGATGAGACTTTAGATTATGGCACTTGTAAGTCTATGGGCATTGGTGACGCATCTTTTATTCATCTTCATACAAGAGCAACAGCTATTTTAGCCGGGTACCAGCAAATCATGCTATAAAATTGAAAAGGATCTTTAACTTTACCCTTCATTGGTTCTTTTACATACTTTCATCAATCAGAAAAGGTTTTACTTAACGTAGATTAATAGGGAATCGTGTGAAAATCACGAACTGTCGCGCAACTGTAAGTAACACACCAAACGATTCATCATTTTCAATGTCCACTGTTCTGAGCTTATCAGGAATGGGAAGGCTGATCAATCGGTTACAAGTCAGGAGACCTGCCTATTCTGAATGGACAATGCTTTCGCGATTTGAAGCTTTAGGTCTTACAATGAATACATTAATGGTAGTGCGTGTTGCTCAACAGGTAAACTCTGTCATTTCTGTACATTATTATTTCTAAAATTTCTTTTCTCATAGCATTACGAAGCATTTTAAAGAGCTTATAAAGCATTTTAAAATCAATTATTAGTAATACATATTATGGGAACAACCCTAAACACAAAACTGACTCCTTTTAAAGCAGATCATGTGGGGAGCTTTTCCTAAGGCCTGAGGCACTTAAAGAAGCAAGAGAGAAATTTGCCGCCGGCACCATTAATGCCGAGGCGTTAAAGGAAGTAGAAGATCAGGAAATCATAAAACTGATAGAAAAACAAAAGGAATCTGGCTTAAAGAGCATTACAGATGGTGAGTTCCGTCGCTCATGGTGGCACTTTGATTTTATGAAGGACTTTATTGGTACTCGCCAGATAGACGGCCCTCCTTACGAATTTCATGGTATTACCACTCCTGGCCGATTGATAGACATTTATGAGCCTATTCGCTATAACCCCAATCATCCGTTTTTTGTTAAACATTTTGCCTTTTTAAAAGCCCATGTTGGAGATGATTTTGTGGCTAAGCAGACTATACCTAGCCCCAACATGTTCTTTCAGCCCAACATTAGAAATACGCCTGTATATGCTAGTATTTTATGATTTGGCAAAAGACTTATCAGGAGGCATATAGACTCACCATTAAGCATTTCTATGATTTAGGATGCCGCTACTTACAGCTAGATGATGTGTATTGGGCCACGCTGGTAGACGAAGGTCAGCGTGAGGCGCTTAAAGCAGAAGGACTTGATCCTGTAGAAGTGGTCGTTTGGCTGCTAAATATTGAATGATGCGCTGCAAGATAAGCCAGATGATTTATTGGTGACCATGCATGTTTGTCGTGGTAATTTCCACTCCGCCTGGATCTACTCTGGAGGTTATGATGTAATAGCAGAGGAGATGTTCAGTGTGAATATAGATGGTTTCTTTTTAGAGTATGATGATGAACGTAGTGGTGATTTTGCTCCATTAGCCAAGTCTAAGAATCAAAATATTGTGCTGGGTTTAATCACCTCTAAAACAGGAGATATAGAAGATAAGGAAGCTATTAAGAACCGAATAAAAGAAGCTTCAGAATATGTGGCTTTAGAGCACTTATGCCTCAGTCCTCAATGTGGGTTCTCATACTACAGAAGATGGTAATAAACTAGCCTATGAGCAGCAATGGGAAAAAGTGAAAAACATGGTTTCTATTGCGGAAGAGGTGTGGGGTCTTTGATCTCAATTTGTAGATAAAAAATAAAAGCCTTGCATGGTTGCAGGGCTTTTGTGTTGTTTTGATCAAGTATGTCAATCAAACCCTACTTCTTAACAGCCACTACCCTTATTCGCTTGTAATCCGCGTACCATTGGTCGTTATGAAACAGCTGGTGAAAAACACCCTGTTGTACTTTCTTGGCTATTTGTATCTGTTCTACTTTATTGATGCCTTCAAAAAACACTTTGCCAAACATGGTGATCCAGTCTTCTATACCTTTTCCTGATCGGCCAGTTGAGTAGGTCTTTCATAGAGCTGAGCCAGGGTTACTTCAAAGCCTTCTTTTTCTAACTCAGAAGTGTACTCACCTATAGAAGGGAAATACCAGGGCTCAAGTGCTGCAGCCTGATCATAATCAGCCCGCTTTAATTCTAATTTTAACTGCCTTATTATGGTGTCTACATTTCCTTTTCCTCCAAATTCTACCACCATACGTCCACCATGTTTTAAGCTGCTATATATAGATTTAATGGCTCCCTGATAGTTTTTTACCCAGTGTAGTGCAGCATTAGAAAATATAGCATCAAAAGGGTGTTTGAAGTGGAAATGGGCAGCATCTTTAGTAGAGAAAGGTACGTTCGGGTATTTTTCCTTGGCTCTTTTTACCATGTCCTCAGAGAGGTCAATGCCTTTTACATTGGCACCAAGCCTGCTGATCTCATAGGTTAGCTCTCCTGTGCCACAGCCTACATCTAGTATGCGTTCTCCTAGCTGAGGGTTTAGCAATGATATCAGCGAATCGCCATAATCAAACACAAATGCGTGCTTGTCTTCATATAGGGTAGGATCTCATTCCATAATAAATGATTTGACTCGTTTCTATTTTCAGATGGGTAACCAAAGGTAGTAAAATGTGATTTAAATGAGTATGGATTTGCGAAATTCAATAATGAGTATTTAGGATTATTTAAATCTTCCAGAAAATCGACTTTAAAATAACCACTTATAAATACTTGCTTCATTTCTAAATATTGATCTCTTATATTTTGGGCTTTCTTAAACCAAAACTGTATTATGAAATATTTATACCTCTGTGTGTTATTATGCATTGCAGGGATAGTCACTGCCCAGGATAAGAAGGAATGGGATGTGGCCCGACCCTGAAGGAGAATGGAATTTTAAAGAGATGGCGCTTTCTACTACTGAAGGCACCTGGATGAACCTGGACGTGAGTCCTGATGGCAGTCAGGTAGTATTTGATCTGTTGGAGATATTTATATTATGCCTATAGCAGGAGGGAAGGCTACGGCCCTTCGGTCGGGGGCTTGCCGGTTTGAAGTGCAGCCCAGGTTTAATCCTGATGGCACGAAGATATCATTTACCAGTGATGCCGGCGGAGGTGATAATATTTGGGTAATGAATACTGATGGAGTCCGATGCCCATCAGGTAACTAAAGAAGATTTCAGGCTGCTAAATAATGCCGTTTGGACTCCTGATGGAGACTATTTAATAGCCAGAAAGCATTTTACGTCTGGCCGTAGTCTTGGAGCTGGAGAAATGTGGATGTACCATATCACTGGTGGTAGTGGGTTACAGCTTACAAAAAGGAAAAATGATCAGCAAGATGTGAATGAGCCGTATGCTTCGCCAGATGGTAAATATTTATATTTCTGTGAAGATGTATATCCTGGAGGCTATTTTCAATATAATAAAGATCCGAATAGCCAGATTTATCAGGTGCGTAGATATGATATGGAAACAGGAGAGGTGAGTGGTGTTACTGGCGGCCCTGGTGGTGCCTGTAGACCCGACTATTTCAAATAATGGTAAATACCTTGCTTTTGTAAAACGTGTTCGTATTAAAACAGTACTTTATCTTCATGATTTGGCAACCGGAGAAGAATGGCCTATTTATGATAAGCTGAACAAAGATCAGCAAGAAGCATGGGCTATTTTTGGAACCTACCCTAACTTCGATTGGTCACCAGATGATAAGTTCATTTATTTTTGGGCTGAGGGAAAAATAAAGAAAATTGACGTGAGCTCGCTTCAAGTAACAGAGGTTCCTTTTGAAGTAGAAAACACTATAAAAATAGCCGAAGCTCTTAAATTTAAGAGAGACATTAATCCTGATAAGTTTGAAGTAAAGGATATCAGAAATGCCGTTACTTCACCGGACGGAAAGAGGTTAGTGTTTAACGCTTTAGGTCGATTATACAGAAAAGAACTGCCTAACGGGGAGCCTGAACGAATTACTTCTTCCAAGGAATTTGAATTTGAACCTGCTTTCACTCCTGACGGCAAATACTGGTATATGTATCATGGGAAGATGAAAGCATGGGAGCTGTGAAAAAAGGGAACCCTAAAAAGGAAGAAAAAGACAGCCTGTAGATGTTACTTCAGTAAAAAGGAATTTACCGCACACCCTCTATCTCACCAGATGGAAAAACGGTGGTTTATGTGAAAGGAATCAGGTAACAACACCTTAGGTGGCACATTCGATAAAAAGCCAGGCAATCTATACGGTTCTCATTGAAGGCGGCAAAGGTAAACGAATTACCGAAAGTGGGGAATATCCTCAATTTAGTGTAAAAGGACATAGTATATTTTACCAGACGGGAGGCTACGTTTTTGGCAACCTTACTAAAAGACTAAAAAGTGTCAACCTTAGCGGTGATGATGAAATTACGCATGTAGAGTCTAAATATGCTAACCGACTAATTCCTAGTCCTGATAACAAATGGGTGGCATTTATGAATTTGCATAAGGCTTATCTAGCGCCGCTTCCATTAACCGGACAAACGCTGGATATCGATCCTAATAGTAAATCGGTGCCGGTGGCGCCTATCACTAGAGATGCAGGTATTAACCTACACTGGTCAGCAGATAGTAAGAAAATCCATTGGACTTTAGGCGATGAGTATTTCACTAATGATATTAATGAGAGGTTTACCTTTTTAGAAGGATCTCCTGATAGTATCCCTCCTGTGGATACTGTGGGTGTCAAAGTAGCTCTTGAGGCAGATACTTACCGCCCTGATGGTGTTATCGCTTTTACGGGAGCTACCATTATTACTATGGAAGATGATCAGGTAATTGAAAATGGAACCATAGTAATTAATGGCAATAAAATAGAGGCCATTGGAGATGCATCAGTAGCTATACCCGCTGGCGCTAAAGTGTATGATGTACAGGGAAAAACCATTATGCCTGGTTCTGTAGATGTACACGCTCATGTAAGTGCTTTTGGTTACGGAATTACACCTCAGAAACATTGGCCTTTATATGCTAACCTGGCGTATGGCGTAACTACAGCACATGATCCTTCAGCTAACACGGAGACGGTGTTTGCTATGTCAGAGCTGATTAATGCAGGAGAGATGAGCGGTCCGAGATTGTTCTCAACCCGTATCATCCTCGATGGTGCAGATGGCGATTTCCAAAGCTAAAATTAATAGTCTGAATACATGCACGTTTGGCTTTAAGGAGACTGAACGCCTTTTGGAGCATTCTCTGTAAAGAAATAACTATAACCAGCCAAGAAGAAACCAGGAACAAGGTCATTCAAGCTGCCAGAGAGTTGAACATGCTAGTGGTACCTGAAGGAGGATCTACCTTCGGACCATAACATGAGCATGGTTAATGACGGACATACCGGAATAGAAAACAACATACCAGTAGCTCCTGTTTATAAAGATGTGTTGGAGCTTTGGAAAAATAGAATTCCGGACATAATCCTAACATTAATCGTGAATTATGGAGGTCTTAGCGGAGAATTATTTCTATCAGAATTATAATGTTTGGGAAGACGAAAAGCTTCTTACATTTTACCCGAGGGGTATTATACATTCCATTACGTCACAGAATTATGGCTCCAGAAGAGGAGTATCAAAATGGCAACATTCCGGTGTCAGAAACCTGCAAAACATTGGCCGATCATGGCGTGAGGTAAACCTTGGAGCACATGGACAGCTGCATGGACTTGGTGCTCACTGGGAGTTATGGATGCTCAAGCAGGGAGGAATGAGTAATATGGAAGCCTTGAAAGCTGCTACTATCAATGGAGCTAATTATTTAGGTATAGATGAGCAAGTGGGCTCTTTAAAGGAAGGTAAACTCGCTGATTTAAGAAGGGTTAGATAAAAATCCTTTAAATGGAATTACGAACTCTAACTCTGTACGTTATACTATGGCTAATGGCAGGTTGTATGATGCCGCCACCATGAATGAGATAGGTAATCAGGAGCAAACCAGAAGCAAATTATATGGGGAAAATAAGAAAAATAACGAGGCGTTTGACTGGCATGAAACCGCTGAAAGTTACATGAAAGTGGGCTGCAGCTGCGAGGCAGATCATTAAAAGAGAATTGATTACATAAAAAAACCGGGACTTCAACTTCTGGTTTTTATGTGTTAAATGCTGGATGGAATATCAAAGAACAAGTGATTTGATTTTTATATTTGGTGATTATTTATAAAATTGGAAACCTTAATTTTAAATGAAAATAATTATGCTCGGAGGTTTTTTAAAGGAATGAATGATTCTCTTAAGCAAAACCGTGACTTAAGAAATAAAAGAAAATCATTAAAGGATATTTACGAGCACGAGCATAAGAGCCACACCGATCATTTCAATGAAGCAGATGTTAATGAGCGGGTAGGTCTGCGTCTGAAGTGGGAAAGGAAGCAGTCCTCTCGTAACCGAAGATTATCTGTATTGCTTTTTCTCTCCATAATAATAGGCTTCATAATTGTATACTTCGTTTTTGAGTCAGCTCCAGTAAGATTTGTACCTCCAAAAAAAGAATACTTCAGAACTATCTATTTTAAAAAAATCGATAGAGAACAGCTTCGAGTCGATTATTATAAAAGAGGAGGGAAGGCTGCGGAAACGAAATACCAAGATAGTCTCAGGCATCAAAATTCGGGAGCTATTATCCATCAGGAGAGCTGTTCAGATCTGCACTATATTATAAAGATTCAATCTTAAAGATCTCTACTTTTTTAAAAATGAAGACACAATAAAAAACTTTCCCCATGTGTACTCCGGATAAGGTATATCACCTGAAATTATTAAGCCCAGATTCTCAAATAGTTAGTTTCGATTATTTCGATGGTAAGATATTGCCAGATAGTTATAAGCGGGCTGAATGACTGATGTAAGTTTATTTAAATATTATCAATATTAATGTGATGAAATAAAATAGTAATTACTATAATATGTTTATTATTTGTTTTAATTTGATATAAACAAGTCTATTATATGGTTACTTAATTAATTACATCATGACAGTTCTATTTAATAGCTTTAACCTGCATTTTTGCATCATTATTGTTATTCAGTTCGATAGTAACAATAATATCCCTTTTTACCAGCCCCAAAAAACCACCTTTAAAGCGGAAGTAGTGAGATATGGCTCTGATTATAACTGCTTATAAAAATGTGGATCTAGTCCCTCAGCTCTTATCTTCCATTTACAAATCAAATTATTCTAACTATCACATTTATGTGGTGGCAGATGATTGCCCGGATTGTAGTTTGGTGAAAGAGAATCTGAAATTAAGCATCTTGAAACCCGAAACAGCTTTAAGCTCTAAACTCAAGTCTATTAAATATGCTGTAACCCATTATGTGCGGGAGCATGATACATCTATCATCCTGGATTCTGATAATCTGGTGCATAGTGATTTCTTAATGGAGATGAATAACTAGATAGCGTATTTTATGGCTGTGCAAGGTAGAAGGGTGGCCAAAAATCTGGATACATTCGTTGCCTCACTTGATGAAACAGGTGAAAAATATCATAATGATGAAGATAAATACGCTCCATATAAATTGGGTTCATCTTCTAATTTATCAGGTTCAGGTATGGCTTTTTTTGACTTCATTATTAGAGTCATTTCTATTTGATAAGGAAGTGGAGCAGCTAATGGAAGGCGTTATTTATGGTGAGGATAAAATGTTTGCCAACTTCATAGTAGAAAAAGGGCACCAAATAGCTTACCACTATAATGCCTTGGTGTACGATGAAAAATTA